>DAOVUP010000253.1 GCA_030632525.1 Desulfobacteraceae bacterium
AGAAATAGGATTAGTTATGCAGTTATGATCCCCAATGTTCAATGCAAGACTTCCTATATGATACTTCAATCCACTTCCCACTAAAATTATTTTGTATACTAACAATCTACAATATATTCTGTTTGCAGGTAGCCGATATTTAGGTCAACCGAGGTAAAATGTGTGAAACCATCATTCGAAAGGGAGAATCGAGAGTTGAAAGATGTCATGGTAAGTACATCAAATCCGGACATTTGAAAACCTGTACTATCTGCCATTTCTGTCAGCCTTTCTATGCCAATAAATATTTTGATATCAGCGAGATAGATCTACAAAGATAGGTTGCAGGGGCGAAAGTCTTCTCGGCCTCCACCCCGAATTGATTGGGTTAAGAATACAGGTTTTCTATCCATCTCATGGCGTCGGTGTCAGGAACATTTCCAACATGAATCTGATCGGACATACGCACTCCTCCCTTCTGAGGTTTATATTTTAGGTTAATGCATCGGGTGTGCCCGGCAATATTTCCCAGCTATCCAATGAAGCTATGATTTGCGGCTAATTATTCAACAACCGTCAACAGATCCTCCAACGCCTCCCGTTCGCTCTTCAACCTGTTGATGGGATGGTCACAGTCGGGGTAGCCCATGGTCATACCGATGATCACATGTTTTGATTCCGGAATGCCGACGATCTCTCTGACCGGGTCCGGGTAGTCGGCAATGGCCCGCATGATACAGGTGCCTAAATCGAATTCCAGGGCGGCCAAGGCGATGGTTTGAAGGAGAGCGCCTATGTCGATGAGGGGATAGGAAAGTTGTAACACCTTGTCTACGGCAATGATGACCACAGCCGGTGCATCGAAAAACCGATACATGGCCTCCATGTAATCCGTGATGGCCTTTTGATCACCCCTGGCAATGCCTAGCAGTTTAAATATGGATACGCCCAAGACCACCTGCCGTTTCTTATAAACACCCTGCAGCCCCATGTTTCCTCTTGTTTTGTCGGGAAGGGGGACATCCGGATCGGGCCCGATGCCTTGTCGAAGCTGCTCCACGCGTCTGCTTTTCAGCTGGTCCAGTTTCTCACCTTTGACGATGAAGAACTCCCAGGGCTGAGAGTTCACGGAGGACGGGGCCCGGGTAGCGATTTTCAACACCTCCTTCATGGTCTCGGTGGGTACGGCTTCCGGTTTGAAAGCACGAATGGATTTCCGACTCTTGATCGCTTCTAAAAGCTCCATTTCATTCTCCTTCTCTGATGATCCCCGGACTGGCGTTCTGGCCTTCGATATAAGCACGAGCACATCACCGCACAAAAAGATACACCTGATTACCGAACAATCTAATCTGCCGGTTCGCTTGGGAGCACTCGTTTATAACTCCAATTATCTGGCAAGGCTACTGGCTATCGCTTCGGCCCGGACGGTGATCTTAGAAAAATGCAACTAAAAAGAAACGTTCTGTCCATGTTTCCTCCATGGTCACCACAGCTAACTGGATAGACCGGAAACAAAAAGGATTACTCCCAAGGCGTTAGGGCATCAGGCCTTAAACGAATTTCACATCTTCCTATCAGTTGACCAAAGCGCTCGCAGTACCCACCACTGTCTTCTCGCCGCTGAGACTTTCACACCAGACCTCGCAGTTGAGCCTGATTTTGGACCCTTCGGACACCTTTTCCCGGACGATGCCTCTCGTGGTAATGACATCGCCGGGCAATGTATATCCAATGAACTTAACTGATAGGGTCCCGCCCTGGAGCCAGTTTTTGCCAAAAAATTGAGTCAGCATTTCTGACAGGTAGGCGTGGGACATGAGGCCCTGAGCTATGGGAGCGGACAGCCCGGCTTTCTTGGCACTTTCCCAATCCGTATGAATATTGAGGTTGCTCCACATACTGAAAAGGCGCATATCCTCAAAGCTAATCTCTTTTCTCACCGGAGGCAGTTCCTGCCCCACCTCAAGATTTCTGTTGGCTATAATCATGACTGATCCTCCCCAGTCCCACCCCTGTTATATTTGGCCGCACTGGAGGTAGGAACATGCAATAACCCCAACCCAGCAGCCTTTCTCACCCGCTCATCTTCAATCATGGCATGATTCCTGGTGCGCATTATTTCCACGCCATCTTCATCAACAATCAGCGATTCAATGACGATGTATCCCCTCCCACGCTTTTCATATTTGTCCGCTACCTTGGTGGTAATACGCGCCGGCTTGCCCAAAGGGAGTGGATTAATAAATTCGGTCTCCTGCATGGCGTGAACAAAACCAAAGGGGTATTGGTAGCGGTGCATGGTGGCCTCCATGGGCGCGTCGTCCAGCAGGGGATGATAAGTGATGGGGCCTCCCCAAGGTGACTCACGAGAATACCAGGGGTTTTCTTCCTTGAGTGCCGCAAGGAACCTCCCCTGCATATCCTCATCAAAAACAACCTGGAGTTCAGGCATCTCTTTACCTACCTCCATTTCCTCAAAGACCATCACAGGTCCTTCTACCTTGGCTCTCAAGGGCATTTGCAACCTCCTTTCGTCATGGAATACGAGTGGAATAGATTGAACTGTAAGATTTATACTCGAAAAAGGCGTGACTCAAATATGAGCCGGTCTTGTGACTCTTTACCACATGCTGCGGTTGGAGGCAAATAGAACGGGCAGCATTCTCAAGGAGATCGTACCGTCGAGACCAAACCGTCTGATTGGAACTATGTTTATGTTTTCTTGTTATCGATATCAGCGGTCGTGAGAGTGTTGGTAAGGAGGGAGAACCTTCGTGCGCAACAAGACTACCATCTGAATATCTCAAATATTCAGCAGTACCGAAAACCTGAGTTATCTGCCATTACATCAGGTGGCGAAAAGGTTGACATAAAAGCTCAAGGCTCATCTGAGCATGATTTAACTAACTCCTTAAACCTTCAGCTATGCTGATGGTCCCAGCGTGCGTCTGGCATAACACAGACGCCGTTCTTCTGGCTGAGAAGCTGGAAATGGCGAAAGTGCATATCGAAAGCCCCACCTCGCCCATATTCCACCCACGGCCCTCTCTACTGTGACCAGAAAACACCGATATTACCAAACCTGATTCAATAAAACCCCATCATTAAACCACACCGCCCTTCCATCAAAAAAACATTGATAGAAAAACAATCGCTGGCTTTATCATATGTTAAATTTCAAAGACTATAAAATCGGATTTTGCCCTCGCATAATAAATAATGTAGCTATAACTATCTGAATATAAGGA
>DAOVUP010000198.1 GCA_030632525.1 Desulfobacteraceae bacterium
ATTATGTTTACAGCGCTGACCCGAAAAAAGACCCTGACGCCAAAATACTAACGGCCACGTCATGGGCGGGGTTCCGGATGCTTGTGGGAAATGAATGGGACCCGGGGCTGAATATGCCCTTTGATCCTATCGCTTCCAGAGAGGCCGCGCAGCTGGGATTAGAGGTGATCATTATCGGAAATGATATCGACAATCTTGAGAAACTCTTGAAGGGGGAGGCATTCAGAGGGACAACTATTTCGTGAACCCGCTTCCCTTATCTCCACTTGGCCATGATATCCATACAGATCTGATTCATCTCTATTGCACGGGATTCAGTGTCGGCTTCGTTGTAACAGCGAAACTCCGGCGCATTGCCGGATGGGCGTAGGTGCACAATTTCATCGCTTTCAAAGGTGATACGCAAACCATCAGTGGTGTCAAAAGAAGAAACCGGACCGAATTGCTCCCCGAAAATGGCCCCAATGGTCTCTTTATCCCTTGATTCATTCCCGGAATAAAGCTCTTTTAATTTGGCGCTGCTTTTTTCCGTTGGGAATTCTTTCAGCCGGTTGCTGTAGGTAAATCGTTGTGGCAGGTCAGAGACTAGTTCGCTGATTGTTATATTTTTTTCAATAGATAGCAAAAGGATGGCGATATGTAGGATCAGGGCGTCTCGAGTGGGCAATGGGGACAGAATCTTCCCCCCCGATTCAATGGGGGAAGCTATCAAAAACCCGCCATTGGCCTCATATCCTACCACCCGTTTTGCCCCTTCTGCCTGAATTTGTTGCATGGCTTCAATCACAAAGGGTGATCCGATTTTTGTACGGTAAACCGCCTTGAAAAAACCGCATTTTTCCACGGCAGAATTGCAGGATATTGGTGTGGCAACTGCATCGGCCTTGAGATATGCGGCGCAGAGAATACCTGCCACATCTCCGCGGAGCCACTTCCCGTTTTCATCGCTGATAAGCGGTCTATCGCTGTCTCCGTCCGTTGATACAATGGCGTCAAAATCATATTCGGCAGACCATTTCTCGGCCGCTTCTACGTCTTCCGGCCGGATGGCTTCCGTGTCAACCGGAATAAAGCTCTCGGAATACCCGAGGGGAGTGACATGGGCGCCCAAACCGGAAAGAATTGTGACCATATTATCACGGCCAACGGCCGAATGTTGATATACGCCTATCTTTTTTCCATTCAGGCAGTTGGGAGAGAAAAACTTGAGATAACGATCTATGTACAAATCTGAGGCTTCGCTGCTGGGAATGAGGGGTTGCTCTTCAATTAGAAACATTCCTTTCTCATCGAAGAGACCCTGAGCCAGTGTTACTGTTTGGCGTCTAATGCCTGCTTCATCGTGCTTGAGGATTTCGCCTTCTCTTTTTGTGTATTTGATGCCGTTCCGGTCCTCGGGGATATGACTCCCCGTGACCATCACCGTAGGGATTCCTTTTATGAGACCGTAATTGGCCAATGCTGGAGCTGGTAGTCTTCCGCAGCATTGTGGCTCATAGCCTTTATCCGAGATGGCCTTGGCCGCTGCCGACATTATGCGCTCTGTGCTTGAGCGAAGGTCTCCGCCAAGGGCAATAGCTCCGCTCCCTTGTAGTTCGCCTGTCTCTTGTAAGTATTGAATAAAGGCTGCTGTGTAGGCGTAACACACCCTGTCAGTCATATCATCTGCAAGACCACGGGCCCCGCTTGTGCCGAATTTCACCCCGCTTTGAACCATTAGATCGTTAATTCTTATTTTTTTGCCCATTAGTTCTGCTGTAACCGTTCACAGATTCCACGCCAGGGGCCTTACGAGGTCCTCTGGTTGAAATGCAGTTGATTTCCCTTGTCCTCTTCCACCCGATTACGTTCGGCTGTCTCGATTGCTATCTCCTTTGGCCAATGCTCCGATTCTTTATGGCTCGGAAACAACCTATTTCTCCAGTTCTTCCTTAACCGCAAGGCCTATCTTTTCCAGCGAAAATGGCTTTCTTATATACGTTCCTGCACCCAGGTTCTGAACCTCTTTAACACTGTCTGTTTCAGAGAATCCGCTGGCAATTATTGCCTTTTGCCCGGGATGGAGCGCAATAATTTTTTTGTAGGTGTCCAGGCCATCCATACCCGGGTCCATAATCATATCCAATACTAATAAGTCAACTTTGTTGGTCTTTAGATATTCAACAGCCTCTTCCCCACTTGAAACCGATACGACCGAATAACCCAATTTTCTTAACATACTGGAGCCTAATTGCCTTTGTTCTTCCACATCATCCACAATCAACACGGATTCTCCATTACTGCGATAAGACTCAATGGCCAAATGGGATTTATCTTCAGGCAATTGTTTACGGGTTACGGGAAAATAAAGGGTAAATGTCGTTCCCTGCCCGCCATCGCGAGCGCTCAGGCGAGGCGGGCGGGCTTTCCCCTCAGTGCTTTGGACATCGATATATCCGTTATGATCCTTTACCGTTCCCCATACCACGGCCATGCCTAACCCGGTACCGCTTCTTCCCATCTTTTTCTTCGTATAGAAAGGTTCAAATATCTTCCCTATATCATCAGGCGAAATACCTGTTCCGGTGTCGGAGATGGTGAGCACCACATAATCACCCTCCTTTACATTGTCATAACCCCTTATGGGTCTGTCAATGTAAAGGTTTTCCGTGGATACAGTTATCTTCCCTCTGTCGGACATGGCCTCGGCAGCGTTGGAAATCAGGTTCATGATGGTCTTAGAGAGATGAGTGGGTGATCCTAATATGTTGAGAATGTTTTGGTCAAGATGGGTCTCTAAATGAACTCCGGGATGGTGCGATTGAAGTTTTTCATACTCGGGGCTTTGCAGGTATTCGGAGACAACCTGATTCAGATTAACTACTTCAGTGGCAACAACGCCTCTCCTCGCCAATGTTAATAAATCCTGAACAACCGCGGCTGCCCTTTCTCCTGATTTCTGAATTGCCAGGATGTTCTCTCTTAAGGGGCTGTCTTGCGGGATTTGCATTAATAACAGTTCAGGATAACCTACAAGACCACCAAGGATATTGTTGAGATCGTGTGCCACCCCACCTGCAAGTGTTCCAATGGCCTCCATCTTTTCGGCTTTGTGAAGACTAATTTCTAAACGCTTACGTTCTGAAACGTCCCGTGCAATACCTAAAACAATATCTTGTCCCTCTATTTCTGTAGGGAGGGTCCTTATTTCTACCAAAACCGTTTCGCCATTTTTTCTGTTCAACATGAACTCATCCGGTCCGGTTGCTTTTCCCTTTACATTCTTGCCCAAGAGCTCAAGCACTTTTGGCAATTGGTCTGGCGACGAAAGATTCAGCTCCAAAAATTTTTTTCCGACTAACTCTTCTTTCGTATAACCTAGTAATTCCTCCGCAGATCTATTGCCGGCTATGAAAGTGCCTTCCAAATTACTCAAATAATATGCATCAGGCGCGAATTCAAACAGCACTCTAAATTTCTCCTCACTTTTTTCCAATGAATCCAGCATAGATTTTTGGCGTTTCAGTAAATCCTGTATGCCTTCCGAGATAAGTGCAATGGATATGGTGACTACGCTGTTTAAGAGCATAAAATTCAGGCCTATGACGACCCATTTTTCAACAGGGTTGGTTGTGGAGTAGTCCCAGTCCACGAAACCAAATTGTAATAATATGCCAATGATGATTAATGTTACTGCATTTACCGCGAGAGCAATCAGCGACATCCGGAACCCAAGGAGAATGGCCACTATAACCGGAAAAGCAAATAGCCACACAGGACCGCCACCGAAAGGCCCTATGGTCAGCAATAGTACCATTCCGAGGATATAACCGATAAGGGAAACGGTAACAGCACGAACCACAAAGGAAATAGACCTGCGAAAAAAGAAGACAACTACCCAGGCATATATAATCGTATCAGCAACCGCCACACTCCATAGATCTTCCTTAATGGCAAGTGCAACGCTGGGAAGATAAACAAAAAACCCAAAGACAGCGCCGACAAACACAAAGATCATCAGAAGGCGTTCCTGCCAGTACCTTATTCCGTCATCGCTTGTAAGGCCGAGGGGAGTCGTCTTCTTATCGATGAAATCCTTTAGCCTTGACACAAAAGTTATCGGCATGAGCTTGACCATTATGCAGCGATATAAATACCTCTACTTACCCTCTTGATTTTACCTGTC
>DAOVUP010000187.1 GCA_030632525.1 Desulfobacteraceae bacterium
ACCTTATAAGCGCAAAAATACAAGAACTGGCAAGACGGAACAACGAGGGTTTAGGTTCTACTTTACCTTCGGTAAGCCAAGGAAATGGGTAGGAATATATCCCACCCGAGATGATCCGGATGCCATTGCAACATTCTACCGAATGAAGAACGAAGGCTCCAAGGTCTTATTGACCAAACCCATCAAACCCAACGACGCCAATGCCTTTGAAAACGCCATCAGGGTAGATATGGCCATGGGAGGCTCAACAAATGCGGTTTTGCACATCCCGGCCATAGCGAGGGAGGCAGGTATTGAAATCGGTCTGGATCTGTTTGACAGGATTTCCCGTGATACGCCGAATCTATGCTCAATAATCCCTGCAGGGACTTATGAGATGGCAGAGATAGACAGGGCAGGGGGTGTTTCAGCGGTTCTTAATCGCCTGAAAGATAAGATAAAAGATTCCCCAACGGTGAACGATAAATCGATAGCCCTGATTGCCGCTCGGGGAGATGTATTAGATGATGATATTATCAGGCCCCTTGAGAATCCTTACCACGCTGAAGGTGGGATTGCAGTGCTTAAAGGAAATATTGCAAATAGCGCAATCATAAAACAAACCGCTGTAGGAGAAGAGATGCAGGTCCATTCAGGGCGTGCAAGGGTGTTCTATACGGAAAAGGATCTACTTGCTGCGATTGAAACAAAGGGGATAGACGAGGGGGACGTCATCGTGTTGCCTTTCCAGGGTCCTGCCGGGGCGCCGGGAATGCCTGAGATGCTGACGCCCACCGACGCCCTGAAGGGGGCGGGGTATAAAAGGGTGGCCTTGATCACCGACGGAAGGTTCTCTGGCGCCACCACTGGTCAATGCATAGGACATGTTGAAATGGAGGCCTATAATGGTGGTCCGATTGGGGCCATAAAAGAAGGCGATGTTATCGAGATTGATATCCCAAAGAGGAGTCTGAATGTCAAATTGAGCGATGCGGAAATCAATGAGAGATTGAAAAATGTCAGGTTCCCTGAAAGGGATCTCACGCCTTTATTAGAATATTACAGGGAAAAATTCAGAGGAACGAACTGCTATGGAGGATCATATGAAAGTATTAGCGATTAATTCAAGTGCTCGAATCGGTGGACAGAGTAAGACTGAACTGATGCTTAATCATCTTGTGGAGGGGATGAGGGATGCAGGTGCTGCTGTTGAGGTCATGAATTTGCACAAGAAGAGTATCAAAAACTGTATCGGTTGTTTTACCTGCTGGACAAAAACCCCGGGCAAATGCCTCCATCAGGACGATATGAGCAATGAGATTTATCCCAAATATCTTGATGCAGATCTCCTTGTCCTGGCAACACCTCTCTATCATTATACGGTAAACGCTGAAATGAAGGCCTTTATCGAGCGGACTTTGCCTGATCTTCAGCCTTTTTTTAAGCTGAGAAACGGGGTTACGAGTCATCCCATACGGCATAAAACACCGCCTGTGGTTGCACTTTCAGTTGCGGGCTTTCCTGATGAGTCGGTTTTCGATCTGCTTTCATCCTATATGAACTTTATTTATCATGGCAGGCTGTTGGCTGAAATTTACCGGCCTGCGGCTGAGAGTATGAGGCCATCGGATGGAGGGGAAAAAGTGGCAGACATACTTGATGCCACGGTGCAGGGGGGGCGGGAGCTGGTTAAGTCCATGACGATTTCTCCAGAGACCATGGCCCGGATCAAATATCCTTTTGTTAATTTTGAAACCATGGCGCCAATTGTCAATATTTTCTGGCAGACCTGTATTGACGAGGGGGTGACGCCCAAAGAGTTTGAAAAAAAAGAGATGGTGCCACGGCCTGACTCCATTGAAACCTTCGTCGCTTTGATGGGATTGGCATTCAATAAGGAAAAGGCCGGGGATGCAGAGGTAAAAATACAGTTCCTCTTTTCAGGAGAAGTGGAAGGCAGGTGTTATTTCAGCATTAAAAACGGGAACCTTGAAGCAGTCTTGGGATCGGCCGATAATCCGGACCTGACCATTGAAACACCCTTTGAAGTCTGGATGGATATTACGACCAAAAAAGCTGATGGACAGCAGATGTTTATGGAGCAGAAATACAAGGTCTCAGGAGATATGTCTGTACTGATGCGATTTGGTGACTTTTTTGGTAAGTAAAGGAAAGACGACTTCGGTAACTGGCAGAGATGCCTGGCATGAGAGCGTAAGATTTCGATTTGAGGATTGGGGCTGGGTCGTCATCAACATCGGCATGGGTATTGGCGCCGGAATTGCCATGCTACCCGTTGAAATCGGCATGAAGGGTTTCTGGGTATTCATGCTCGCTGCCGTGATCGGCTATCCTTCCATGTATCTTTTTCAGAGAGTTTTTGTAAACTCGCTTGTTGAAGCACGATCGTGCAAGGACTACCCGGGGATAATTTCCGAATATTTGGGAAAAAACTGGGGTGCTTTTCTCGGCTTTCTCTATTTCGTAATGCTGGTTATCTGGTATTTCATCTATTCAGAGACCGTTATCAAAGACAGCGCTTCCTATCTGCATACCTTTGGCGTTTCTGGTACTAATCTGTCTACCAATCCCCTGTACATCATCGGGGTGATTTCCTTGCTAACCTTCATTGCATTCAAAGGGGAAAAGCTCCTGTTCAAGCTCTCGAGTGTGCTTGCGCTAACAGTTTTAGCGATCATTTTCCTGATGAGTCTCGCTATGATCCCGGAGTGGAGCACAAAAAATATAGTACCGGCGCCTGATGTAATCACTCTTTCCAAAGATGCTATTGTGATGCTTCCTTTTGTTCTCACATCTATCCTGTTTATCCAGTCACTCAGCCCTATGGTGGTTTTCTTCAGGCAGAATAGCGATTCCAAAAAGGCGGCTCGTTTTCGTTCCATACGATCCATGAATCTTGCCTTTGGTATCCTTTTCATAATGGTCTTTTTTTATGCCAACTCTTTTAACCTCTCCATCTCTCAGACCGAGGCAATAGACGCCTTCAATGAAAATGTGTCCGCCCTGACTATCGCAGCAAAAGGATCAAAACACGTTTTTGTATCGATTTTGGCCGTGTTGCTCGACATCTTTGCAATAGTATGCTGTTTCTTCTCTGTTTTCCTCGGTCTTAAAAAAGGGTCCCGTGGACTTGTTATCAATGTCCTGAAACGCTTCCGCTCTGAAAAGCAGATCAACGAGCAGGCGTTAGATCGGATCATAGCGGTCTTTCTCGTGCTTCTTGCCACAGGAAATACCCTCATCAATATTAAGATTCTCTATTTTACGTGGATATGCAGTCCGATTTTCGGGATTGTGGGATGTTTTGTCCCCACCTATCTGGTTTGCAAGCTCCCTCAACTCCACAAGTATAAAGGTCCACACCTGTACATCATTATTTTTGTTGGTATTCTCCTCTGTTTGTCACCTTTTTTGGCGATGTGAATAAAGGTTCCTGTTATCTTATGCTTTGACAGGATCTACCCCGCCATGCGCGGGGCAGGCATGGATTCTCAGGATTTTTTGCCTTTCCTGAAGAAAGGCAAAAACTTAAATCCCTCTTCGAGGGAGTTCTTTTGTCAATAAAAACACAATGAAGAGACGACATCATCGGTCGGCAATAATACAATCGGCTTCTTTGGCTTTTCTTTTCCGCTGAAAGCGGGATTGCCATTTCTCGGTTTCGTCAGGAAACAGAGAAAACAATAGATCCAATCAATCCTGCCTGTCCCGTAGCTCCGGAAGATGGTACTGGGATGAATCCTGTCCAGAAACAGCCTATAGACATTTGTGAAGCATGATGTCCAGTATGGCCGGGTCCATGCTTTTCAGACCAGATTGTGTCAGTTTCCCAAGGTTCCGCATGGTCTCTTCGGGACTCTCATCGATGATGCCGTCAACCGGTTTAACCACGGTACCTTGAAGGGCCAGAAGGGCGCTTTTTACCCCTGAAGATGCGGCCTCGCCGACCTTGAGGGCGCAGCTGGTCTTGGCCCCGTCGCATATAATGGCGGTAAAATTTTCAATATGGTTTTTTATGGCTCCCCCGATCTTTTCCACCGTGCCTCCCAGCAGGTAGGTCACACCCGCCGCAACACCGGCTCCTCCAGCTACACCGCTTCCACAAAGCGGGCCTATCCTGCCTGCAAGAGACTTGATATAACAGGTCAGGAGATAGCTCAGGGCAACCGATTTGATTAAAAGCAGACTATCTTCGAGGGTGGCAAAGCCTGTTACAGCAACAATGGGAGTACTTGCAGCAATTCCCTGATTACCGCTCCCGGCTAAGGTCATGGCGGGAAGCATGGCTCCACCCATACGGGAATCGATCCCTGCT
>DAOVUP010000134.1 GCA_030632525.1 Desulfobacteraceae bacterium
ACAAACCCGGAATCGCTAAGAAGAGATAGCGGGTTCTCGTATAGTAGGCAAACTTGACTGCCGCAGCGAGACTGAACAGAAAGCCCACAAGCACAGAGATGGCATAGAATGCAACAATGATTAACTCATTAGCCCCTGCCAACAGCGTCAGCAATATGGCCGCACCATGAACGATAAAGATTGACCTGTAATCTGTACCGGTTGGATTGCTTAGAAAAGGGGGCAGTGCTTTTGATCGAACAAGTGTGCGAAGCATCCCGCTTCCCGCGACCGCGCCGCTGGCAGATCCGGACAGAAGGATGCCAATGCTGAAAAAAGTCAGCAGTTGTGAAGCCATACTACCCGGAAGGAGTTTTGAAAGTGTCCACAGGTGGAAGAGCGTATTTTTGTGACTGGGTTCCAGCTCGAGAATTCTCGTTGTATTGGCAATATCGTACGTTACAAAACTTGTGAAAACAAGGACCATAACGACTGTCCCGACGCCCATAGAAATTCTTGCCCATCTGGGTTTGTCATGTTCGTGAGACAGACCGGCAACACTTGCTTCAAAACCCGTGAGCAGGGCAAATCCGCGAACAGCACCAAACAGTATGACACCGATCATGGCAAACCCTTCCAATGCAGATGTATCCGGAATGTGCACATTATGGGCCGCAGGCATGAGTTCTTTCGCATTGGGCAGAATAGGAAGGAAGACCGTAAATAGCACAAGAATCATAAAGCCGAATGTCGTTGCCGCAAAGACATACCGGCCCTTGTTTCCACACCGCATCAGGATAGAAACGGCAGCGGCAATAACCAGTGCGAACAAAAGTCTGTCTGCCAGGGCCGAATACGCCCCAAAACCCAGCCCGAACGTGTACCCACGCGAAATTAACGCGGCAACCGCGGCAGCCATCGTAATTGCGTCAGTCAGGACAAAGTCCTGGATCAAACTTGCAGCAGCAAACATGGCCGACCTTACACCCAGCATTTCATAGACCAGACCGGGACCTCCTTCACCTTTGTTGAATCGTATGCCAATGGCTACGTACCCCAGGGACACGGAAACGGCCACTGCAATAACAAAAAGCATTGTGGGAACGATCAGGGCATAACCCACTGTTCCCAAGGCACTTTCAATGGCATAAAAAGGGCTGGTGGCCGGGTCGGCAACGATCAAACCGATGTAGGCAAATATCAGGATCAAAAGTGATACACGGCCAGTCTTGCCTGTTGTGTCTTTGCCGGTTTTCATATTTTGGTTTTATGTGGAGGCTAAAGAACTGAAAAGATTGCCAAAGAGCGCATAATTGTATGACCTATCGTGTCACCTTTCCCCACTTCCCCGGCTGCACAGTGTCTCCATTGAACCGGGAACAGGGTTTGAGACGGTCTGACAAAACAAGAGTTCCTGTAAAGGTCCATGTCTATATATTGACCGTTACGATCGGGCACGGAGCGTGTCCGATCATATAACGATAGTTTGAGCCAAACACGATCTCTCCAATTGCAGATCTTTTCTTGAATCCTACGACCATCTCGTCGATTTCGTTTTCTTCTGCAAATTTAACAAGATCTTCGCCTGCACTTTTTTCGCGGACCATTACATGCAGCTTGTAAGGGACTCCCTCCCGCTCCAAGGAGGCTTGAAGCCGATCCAGCCTGTTTTGAGCCTCTTCATTGGCCAGTTTTCCGGTTTCATCCAGAGAATGCCCGACAACCGAGGTCACGATATAGAGCTCAGCATTAAATGCCCTGACATGCTCCTTGGCCACTTCCAACACCGTATCAGCCGTGAAGTAGGCATTGTATCCCAGCATGATCCTCATTTGCTTTTTGGTCATATGCAGCACCCCCTGTAAACGGTTTTATGAACAGCCCATTACGCCATGGTAGAAAGCCATGCTCCCTAAACACGTGTCCCCATACGGAAACAAGAAATGGGGCACGCACGAGGTAGTAGGTATTTTTGTGTTTGATGGCGGAATATATTAAGAATGGGTTTGAGTGTCAAATCAAAGGGGAATGCACAGCATCCGTTGTGCATTTGCAATAATATACTTCTTTTTTCAATACCTTAAGGTTCTACGATCTTTTTCCCTTTAACTTTCCAGAGTTTTTAGATTGAAATGCCTCTCATTACTCATCTTTCAAATCATGAGACCTTAGTTATCACTCATGAGAAAGGCCACCATCTTTTCGAGACCGTCAATGGTCAGTTCAAACATGGGAAATATCTCGCGGATCGCATTGATGGTTCGGGTATAGGGCCATTCAGCAGACATCTTGGGATTCAGCCACACGGAATGCCGAAATGTATCGGATATGAACCGGAGCCTCTCATAGCTCGACCTCGTTGTTCTCTCCTCGATATGGATCGACCCGTCCGTTGCCATCAGTTCATAGGGAGCCATACTTGCATCGCCGACGATAATAAAACGGGTCTCTGGATCACGACGGGCCAGTTCGCTAACCGAATGTGGTTTCTTAAACCTGGGAGGGTCTTCCCAGATATTGTCATAGATTGTATTGTGGAAAAAGAACGTTTTCAGTTCCTTGAACTGGGAACGCGCATAATTAAAAATGGTCTGCACCATCTCGATGTACGGATCCATTGACCAACCGCCATTGTCTATGGCTAAGATCACCTTCAAGCGATCCTTCACGCTCCTGTCAAACATGATCTCTATTTCCCCGGCGTTTTTCATGGTCTGGTAGATGGTTTCATCAATATTAACCACGTCTTTGGGCCCCGTGGGTACCATGTTCCTCAATCTTTTCAGGGCCTCTCCAATCTGGGCCTGTGTAAGTGGACCTTCCTGAGAGTAATCGCGGTATCTCCTATCCATGGCCACTTTTACCGCAGATTTATTTCTGGAAACGCCTCCGACTCTCATCCCGCCCGGATGATAGCCCGAATGTCCAACTGGGGAGGTGCCACCGGTGCCGATCCATTTAGACCCGCCATGATGTTCCTCTGTCTGCTCTTTCAACCGGTCAAGAAAGTACTGGAGCAGTTCTTCGGGGCTCAGTTTGTTGAGAGACTCTTCATCAATCCCCAATGCATCGGCCACCTCCTTGGGATCTTTCAGCCATTCCTCTAACATGGCCTGTGCCACCTGGGATAACTCGAATTCTTCAGGCTCTTTCAGCTCGGCCCCTTCAAAGCGGTGTGCAAACACCTGGTCATACAGGTCAAAATATCTCTCGCTCTTGACCAAAATTGATCTGGCAGCAGTATAGAAATCATCAATAGACGTAATCAATCCCATACCGAGCGCCTTTTGAAGACGCAGGAAAGAGGTGGGTGATACAGGGATCCCCACTTGTCTTAACAGGTAAAAAAAACTCGTAAACATGATGTGGACCTCAAAGGGAACTAGAAATTTGAAAAAGGTGTTTCACATTGTATGATCTTCAATTTCTAATTTCAAGTTTCGAGTTTCATATCTTTATTCGCGCGGCGGCATTTCGTGCAATCGCATAATCCGGACTCTTCTTAAACAGAACACCTAAATAAGGGAGATCTCCCTTGATGAGATGCTTCACATTGAAATCAGGATCCGCCTGCAGCGCGCGAATCCAGTTGATTAATTCCCTTGTGGCAGGTTTTTTCTCAATTCCTCTGAAATCCCTCATCTTATAAAAGGCCCGGATAGAACTATCCAGGAGGTCTTTGCTTATATCAGGGAAATGAACCATGAGAATTTCTCGCATCATATCAGTCTCGGGGAAGGCAATATGATGGAAGTTGCACCGGCCCAGAAAAGGATCGGACAGATCCTTCTTGGCGTTGGATGTGATAATAATGACCGGCCTCTTTTTGGCTGTCTTGGTCTTATCAATTTCAATGATATCAAATTCCATCTGATCTAAGACGTCCAGCATGTCATCCTGAAAATCGCTGTCTGCCTTATCGATTTCGTCGATCAGGAGGATCACCCTTTCTTCCGAAACAAAAGACTGTCCTATCTTCCCCATCTTGATATACTCTTCAATATTACTGACATCCCTTTTTGAGTCACCGAAACGACTGTCGTTCAGCCGCGTTAGGGTATCATACTGGTAAAGGGCCTCCACAAGCTTCATGCTCGATTTGACATTCAAGACGATCAGCCTCATTTTCAAGGCCTCTGCAATGGCGTGAGCCAACATGGTCTTGCCGGTCCCTGGCTCTCCTTTGAGAAGAAGGGGCATTTCCAGGGCCATGGTTATATTTACGATCTTGGCCAATTCTTCATCCAGGACATATTTGGACGCGCCGGTAAATTTCCTATTCGTGCTGCTCTCTGAGTGCATACTCCTGCTCCTTGCGAAAAATGGGATTTTGTTATAGATCTTATCAAACATAGGCTTCTGCGGCCTGAACAATTAACCCGATAATATAAGCATCTTTGCCGATGGGTCAACACACATGTAGAATTTTGGATTTTGACATTTGAGCTTTTTTCTCTTGGGCTACCTAAATCTCTCACTTACCCGCCTGACAAAACGGGTTAATTAATCAGCAGAAAGGAGTTGCCATGCCTTTGGCTTTTAAATCCATCAGCCACGGCGACATTGCCTTTGGCTTTTTCAATATCGACTCCGACATGCTTCTTCTCGACCGCTATTTCTTTTTTGCCAAAGAATTCTGCGGTCATCTCATAGAAATAGGTGACAAAAACCTGGAGGAACCTTACGAGACATCCTGGGAGGTTTACAATATTTCAGATCCGGAAGATATCGGAGACCTTATGGGGGCGATTCACGGGATTCATTATACCGGATTTATAGGCGAGGTATACCGCAGGTTCCCATTCCCGGAAAGGCCCGAGGACTTCAGGCAGAAGGCCGAAGGAGCGAGGACCCGGGACGAACTTGTGGAGATTATTAAGAAATTTGCAAGATCGTTTCAGATTGCCTTTGTCATTGACAAGGAAACAGAAGAGGTCTCAATCGGTCCCTACAGATTTACCAGGACCGGATTTCAGGAATTGATCAAATACGTCTGGCAGGGCGGATATCCACGCTGGAAAGATGAGATAAGACCCGATTACGTGGTTGAGATGAAGAATAAGATCGGCCTCAGCTCATGTGGCATATTCAGTGGCCTGACATTATTTACCTGACAAATGCCTCCACATGGCCTCTGCCGCTTTCTTTCCCATGTCTTCATCCCTTTCTTCCATCGGCAGATCGGGACTGCCCCCCCTGAGCCGGGCAATCCTCTCCTCGAGGGGTGGATGGGTTGAAAAGAGGTTCATCATGCTTTTGCCTGAGAGGGGGTTTATAATAAACATGTGGGCAGTGGACGGATTGGCCTTCATGGGGAGCCGCTTGGATGAGGTTCCCAATTTCTCAAGGGCGTTTGCCAGACCCTCGGGATTGCCTGCAAGACGTGCCCCCGTGGCATCGGCTAAATATTCCCTGGATCTGGAGATGGCCATCTGAATAAGCATGGCAGCGATCGGCGCAAGTATTGACATGGCAATCAGACCGATTATCCCAAGACCGCCCCCCCCTTCGTCGTCGTTTGATCCTCCCCCAAAAAAGGC
>DAOVUP010000099.1 GCA_030632525.1 Desulfobacteraceae bacterium
ACCACTCAACCACTCAACCACTCAACTAACACCCATCTCTTCGGTCCGGTTCCTTCGAGGCGGTTGGGGCTGTCTTTGGGTGTGGATCTAATTCCGGCCAAGACCTGCACCTTTGACTGTCTTTATTGCGAGGTGGGGAGGACCACTAACAGGACACTCCAGATGAGATCCTATGTGCCTGTTAACGAGGTGTTAGAACAGCTAAGGCAAAAGCTTTTGGTTTTTAAGCCGGACATCATTACCCTTGCCGGTTCGGGAGAACCTACTCTCCATTCGGAGATCGATCAGATCATTGATGGCATCAAGACATTCACGGACACAAGGGTTGCGGTTTTGACCAACGGTTCTCTGTTTTGGGATGAAGAGGTCCGGCGACGCGTCCAGGGGGCCGATATTATCATGCCAACCTTATCCAGCGCATTTGACCAGACCTTCAGAAAGATTCACAAACCCCATCCTGAACTTGTGCTTGGAGCCATTGTTGAAGGCTTGAAGAGCCTTAGAAGCGAGTACCAGGGCCAGCTGTTCCTGGAGGTGGTTTTTTTAGCCGGGATCAATGACACTGAAGAAGAGGAGGAAGCTTTAAAGGATGTGATTGACACCATCTGTCCTGACAGGATACAGATTAACACTGTGGTACGCCCCCCCTCTGACTCAAGGGCCAAACCTCTTGACAGAGAGCGTTTAGACGATGTAATGCTCCTTTTTGGCAAGAACGCGGAGGTAATCGCTGGAACACCTGTGTCTAAAGAGATGTTGAGCGGGCAAACTTCGGCTGAAATCCTCTTAGACACGGTTAAAAGGAGACCCCTGCGGGCTATTGATATCGTGAATTCCTTAGACCTCGATCCTGGTGAGGTCGATGATCTCATAAAATGCCTGCTCATTAAAGGCTCAATACGCAAGCAGAAACATTCCGGAGAAATTTTTTACCTGAGCAATGAAGAAGATGAATGATAGGAAAAAAAATAACACCATAGATTCAGAGAAACTTTATGCGGGTATTGACGCAGGGTCTGTCAGCCTCAATTGCATTGTCATCAACCACAAGAAGGAGATCGTCTTTGAAGCGCCCTACGGCCGGCATATTGGGAAGGTGGATGAGGGGCTCTTAGCCCTTATCCAGGGTCTCTATGATAGATTTGGGGAAGAGAGGATCGAGTCCATATCCTTTACCGGGAACCATGGCAAAAAGCTGAGTGAGAGATTAGGGGCCTTTTATGAATTCGAGACGATCAGCCAGGTAGTTGGCGCCACTTTTATAAGACCGGATGTCAGGACGATAATCAGCATGGGGGGGCAGGATACGGCCCTGTTTCAGATCAGTCAGTCCACAGGGGATTCCTCGGGCCAAGGGGCGAAATGGCAATTGGAATATTTTAATACCAACGGCCCCTGTGCCTCTGGCACCGGGTCTTTTATTGACCAGCAGGCCCAGAGATTGGCCACCGCCATGTATGAAAAGGAAGCAGACATCTCCCAGGATCAGATCGACAGTATCCTGTCTGACTTTATCAATTTGGGCATTAAGAGCGGAAGTCCTGCCAATGTGGCCTGTCGCTGTACCGTGTTTACAAAGTCTGACATGATTCACCTCCAGAACAGGGGGGAGAAATTAGAGGATATCATTTACGGTCTGCATGTGGGAAACGCCAGGAACTACATGAGCACCATTGTCTCCAACCGGACTCTTGAAGAGCCGATTGTTTTTGTAGGGGGACTTTCCCTGAACCAGCTCCAGGTAAAGGCCTTTAAGGAGTATTTCCCTGGGTTGGTTGTGCCGGCTTATAACACCTCCATTGGCGCCCTCGGGGTTGCATTGGAGGCTATGGAATTGAGCCGGAGCGATCATGAATCAGGAAGGGATGGCCCTGTGGCTCTGAACTTATTAGAGGATTTGGCTTCTACCCGGAAGCTTTCTGTGCCAACAGCCTCAAGATTGACGCTTAAAGAGACCATCTTTCCGGAGACGAATGAGGTCGGGAAAAGGCCTCTCTCAAAAATAACCAAGACCTATTTGGGTATCGACATCGGTTCCACCACCACAAAATACGCCCTTATCAACGAGGGCGGTGAGATTATTCATAAGAGCTATGTCCCCACCCAGGGGAAACCCATAGAGGTTACACAGGGACTGCTCAAGCATCTGCGCGACCAGGTGGGTGGGAAAATCGAAATCTTAGGGACCGCTACTACGGGCTCCGGCAGAAATGTTGTAGGAGATTTCCTGAATGTTGATCTCATTATAGACGAGATTACATCCCATGCAAGGGGCGCCGTAGAAATAGACCGGGATGTGGACACCATATTTGAGATCGGGGGCCAGGATTCAAAATATGTTTACATATCAGACACCTATCCTCTTGATTTTGATATGAATAAGGTCTGTGCAGCAGGCACGGGCAGCTTTCTCCACGAATTGGCCAATAAATATGGGATCAATATCGTAGGAGAATTCCAGGAGATTGCCCTCTCATCAAAGACGCCTGTTAAATTAGCCGAAAGATGTACAGTCTTTATGGAGTCAGACCTGGTATCCTATCACCAGAAGGGTGTGGATAGAAACGATCTGATAGCCGGATTGTGCTATGCCATCGTCTATAACTATCTCAATCGTGTGGTTGAAAAGAGAAAGATCGGACAAAGAGTCATGTTCCTGGGTGGGCCTTCCTTGAATAAGGGGGTTGTTGCCGCCTTTGAAGATGTCCTCGGACGCGGCCTGGTGGTCCCCAAACACAGGGAGGTTTTGGGGGCATATGGTGCTGCTATCAGTGTTCAAGAAAAGATGCGTCTTGAAAACAGAACCGGGACCATATTCAGGGGACTGAACAGCGCCATAAATGATCGCATGGATTTCAAAGAAAAAATATGCAGTGCAGACCCTAACTGCCATAACCAATGTAAACTCAAGATTTATGACTTTGACGGTCGCCGCAGCGTTTGGGGGGGGGAGTGCGGTCGCTATGAATTGACAAGGGGCAAGGGCAGGAAAAAAGAGAATTTCTTTTCCTTAAGACAAGAGATATGGCAGACATACATGGCCGGGGTCTATGAGGAGTTGAAGGGGGAGCCTATAATGGAGGTGGAAGGACGCCCCACCATTGGGATGCAAAGGGCGCTCTATGGTCACCAGAATGCTGTCCTGTGGGCGCATTTCTTTGACAGACTCGGATTCCGGCTTGTGCTGACGCCCCCCACCAACACCCATATATCAAAGATCGGGATCGAGACTATGGTGTCAGAGACCTGCTATCCTGTGAAGGTGTCGCACGGCCATGTCAAAGAGCTGATTGGGAAGACTCGATATCTGTTTATCCCGACCATGGTCGACATGCCCACCCCTGAGGATTCGGAAAAAGGCTCTTTATGCCCCATGGTCCAGGCCAATTCTCATATGGTCCGGATGGCCTTGGGTCTTGATCCCTCGTCAATCTTGAAGCCGATTATTCATCTCAAATACGATGCCGAGACACTCACCTTGGAAATAGCGGATCAGTTGACAGCAAAACTTGGGGTTGGCAGGGGGAAGATAAGAAAGGCCCTCTATTATGCATTGGAAAGACAGGAGCAGTTTAACAGGGCGCTTCACAAAAAGGGAAAGGAGATCCTCGAATATCTCAACCCGGATGATCCCCTCGTGGTGGTGACGGGCCGACCATATAATCTTTACGATGAAAGATTGAATTTGAGGTTAGGCCGGAACCTGGCAAAGATCGGAGTCTCTGCCCTTCCAATGGATTTTATAGACGTCTCATCTGTAGACCTCTCTGACTTTCCCACCATGTATTGGGGATCGGGGGCTCAGATCTTGAGGACCGCCAAATTTGTGGAGGGCCATGAGGCCTATTTTGGTCTTCATTTGACCAATTTCGCGTGTGGAGCAGATTCCTTTCTCGAGCATTTTTACCGACATATCATGGGCAATAAGCCCTATCTTATCTTGGAGTTAGACGAACATAGCGCCGTTGCAGGGGCCATGACCAGGCTCGAGGCATACAAGAATGTGATAGAAAACAGTATGCAAAAGCAGCAGACAGGCTTAGGATTGGATTTGAAGGTGGCCAATTAGATGGAAATAGGAAAGGTAATCGATTTTCAGTCATTGACTGAGAAGGTAGGACGGTTCAATCTGAGTAACAAGACCTGCCTGATCCCTGAGATGAACAGGATAGGGACGCATCTCTTGGCAGCGGTCTTCAGGGGCTTTGGCATTAATGCAAAGATAATGGATACCTACAAGGGACTTGATCTCGGCAGGAAGTATACTTCGGGGAAGGAGTGTTACCCCTGTCAGGTCACCATGGGAGATATCCTCTATTATATGCAGGAGGAGGCGAAACGTTTAGGGGATAATTTCGATCCGGAAGATTACATCTACTTTATGCCCGAAGCAGACGGGCCATGTCGGTTTGGGATGTACAACAAGTATCAGAGGATTGTCCTTGATTCCTTTCCTGATCTGAGCAGGCTGAAGATCGGCTCCCTCAGTTCGGAAGACGGATATTCCTTGGCAGGCATAATTGAAGACGGCCGTGTGAGGGATCTGAGAAAGGCATCTTATTTTTCTGTAGTCATAGGGGACGTTTTAGACAGATTGCTCTGGAGGATCAGGCCATACGAAAAGGAGCCCGGATTAACCGATGATTTTATCGAGAGCTCCATGCATCTCATGGAGGAGACCTTGGAGCGATTAGGGCCTGCCAAAAACTTTAATAAGATCCTTGATAAGCTGGAAGAGATAATTGAGGAAGGTAAGAGGATTATTGATCCACGGGTGCTCCCTAAACCACTCATAGGAATTGTCGGCGAGATCTATTTGAGAACGCATGTACATGCAAATCAGGATGTAATCAGGGTCTTGGAGGGATACGGGGCCGAGGTGGTGAACGCCTCTATTGCCGAATGGGTGAACTACACCAGTTACGACTGTCTCAGATCAGCCAAGGCAGGATTTGGATTTGCCCTGAGGCAGTTCCGTCTGGGACCGATGAAGAAATATCTGAAAGATATTATCAGCTTTGGGGGGGATCTTTTTTATCAGGAGTTCAGGCAAAAGAAGGTGTACAGACGGGTCAGTCCCCTGATTGATCTGGCAGAAGACCACAGTGTGGGTCATCTTGAAGAGATTTTGATGGAAGAGGACCTACTGGATTTTGACGTGGGTACAGAGGCCTGTTTGAGTATCCCCGGAATAATGGAATATGCCCGTGAAGGATACAACGGTGTGGTGAATGTTTATCCCTTTACATGCATGCCGAGCACCATTACCTCGGCGGTTGTAGGACCTCTTATGAATGAACTCGGGGTCCCTTATCTGGATACCCCATACGATTCCAGCTCCCAGCCTGGCAGAGAGGCTGCTATCCGTACCTTTATGTACCAGGCGAATCAGCACTTCAAACGAAATGGGAGAAAAGGCGGTACTGAAAAAAGTTAGGAGTGTAGAGTGTGGAGTGCCTAAAGTACTCAAACTTATGTAATTTAGGCACTTAAACCAAATAACCAATAACGAATAACCAATTCGTTTCAGGAGAAAATCGATATATGACAACAAAAAAAATGCTTATCAATGCCGTTGAGGAGGAAGAATACAGGATCGCGGTGATCAAGGATGGATTGCTGGACGGGTTCTACATCGAATCTACCACGGCAGAGCAAAAGACCGGGAATATTTACAAGGCGGTGGTGGAGCGAATAGAGCCGAGCCTGCAGGCATGCTTTGTTGATTATGGAAGCGACAAGAACGGCTTTCTTTCTGCCAATGATATTCATCCGGAGTATTATTTAGCCGAGCAGGAACCTCCAAAGGAAGGAGCCATTCCACCCATAGAAAAGACCTTGAAAAGGGGGCAGGAGCTCCTTGTGCAGGTAACAAAAGAGATGCCAGGGCATAAAGGTGCCCAGTTGACCACATATTTGTCCATAGCCAGCCGTTACTTAGTCCTGATGCCCGGGAGCAAGGGAGGAGTCTCAAAGAAGATCGAGGAGGAAGAGGAGCGGCTCAGGCTGAAAGCTATCATGGGGAAGTTTAAGCTCCCCGAAGGTGTGGGTTATATTGTCAGAACCGCGGCTCTTAAACAGAACAAGAATGAACTCTCCAGGGACCTCAACCGTCTCCTGAGGATGTGGAAAAATATCAAGAAGAATGTGAAAGATGCCTCACCGCTTTCTCTGATACACAAGGAACAGGATGTCTGTTTGAGGACCTTGAGGGATTATTTTAACAGTGAGATCGGTGAAGTGCTCGTGGATGACAAAGAAACCTTTGCTAAAGTAAAGCGATATATGAAGATCATTTCTCCAAGGCATCAGAGGAGGGTCAAACTCTACAAGGAGAAACGGCCCATCTTTGCCCAGTACGAAATAGAGAAACAGATTGAGCCTGTTTATCAGAGCAGGGTTTCTTTGATATTGGTTGGCTTTTTTTTGATAGACTCTACAGAGGCGTTGATTGCCAT
>DAOVUP010000092.1 GCA_030632525.1 Desulfobacteraceae bacterium
ACATTGCCTATGTTTGTAGTTGTGAGGACTGAGGTAGAGTTCCATCCCACGGTATAACCATCAGGAGGTGAACTCTTTAAGGCTGAATACATGATTCCTCCACCTGCACCAGGTTTGTTGATGGCGGCAAAGTTTTGCCCGAACGTCTTTTCACTGGCCTGGGCCAATGCCCTGCCCATGATATCTGCAGAACCTCCCGCACCAAATGGGATTAAAAATTTAGCAGCCTTTGAAGGATAATCAGCCCCAACTGCCGCTGAGTTGAAACCAAAGACAGCAATGACTAGGATAGCCGCGATTCCAAAAGTGAATCTCATTTTTTCCATTTTTATTCCTCCTTTTTTTGGTTTGTGGTTTCATTCCGCTTTTTTAAGAAAGCAAAATATCTCTGAAAACGAGAATCTTTAGATACAGGCCCATGCCTCCTTTATGGTTCTTTTGGCGTTTGCAATAATGACTTCTGAAGTCTCCTCCGCCAGTAAAGGTCTGACTTCCACGCTCATCACCGGTCTGTCCTCCGGATTGAGCAGCTTTAAATCCATCAGCAATCTGAAGTAGTCGCGCACATCTTCCGTATCCAACTCACCACCAGGAATTCCGAATCGAGGTTGTAAATCTCCATATAGGGGATGGTTCCTGTCGCGGAACAGGCAGTTTCCGATATGAAAATGCATGGGATAATCTTTTACAAGAGGGATCGCTTCTTCAGGTTTCTCATCCAGGAGGGGAAAATGTGACAGATCCGCCAGAACCCCGAAATTTTTAAATTCCGCGTGGACCTCTTTCGCGACATCCGCGGCATCTTTGAAATGACCGATAAGGAAACACTTGTCTATATCACGGTCGAATACCTTCATGAAAAGATCGATCTTCCCCCGTTTATTTGCATATTCACAGATCTCCTTGAATGAATCGACAACGATCTTTTTCGCCTCCTCTCTCTTTTCATCTCCCGGATCTTTTCCGGAGAAAACCCTCACGCAGGAAGCCCCGAGGTCAAAGGCTTCATCGATACTGCTCCTCATCATGTCAAGGGCCTTTTTTCTCTCAACAGGATCGAATGCGTTAATGTTCAGTTTATTGCTGAACATCCTGGGTTGAGGGGCATAACATACCTCCATGTGAGAGGTCTCCAGTAATTTACGTGCCTCATTTCTCACTTTGACATCTTTCATCCATCCGACTTCCACAGCGGTCCAAAAATCATCCTCGACAAGCTTTCTTAAGGTCTCAACTATCGGCCCCTCTCCGCGGACCACTTCGGGAAAGGCCTTAAAATGAACGATCCCAGGTTTCATGTATCGGTAGATAGAAAAATTTTCCATTCCGCCTTCCTCCTCAATTTTAGATTCAAGCCGGTGTCTCACGGGCTTTTATTAATATTTCACCAATGGCAACCGTTACACCTTCCTACTCATGTCTTAACCACGACTTTGATGGCATCCTCGATCCTTTCCCGGGAATATTTAAAGGCGGTCGGGACCTCATCCAAAGAGAAAGTATGTGTGTGGATGATCGTGGCGTCAAACCGCTTCTGAGTCATAAAAGCAGAAGCCCGATGGGTGGCCCGCCGGCCCTCCCCCCGGATGCCGTAGACATAGATGTTGTTTCGGACAAGGTTCGCCAAATCCACAAGGGCCGGCTCTTGAGGAAATGCCGCCAGACATATGCGGCCCCCACGATTGACCATATGGGTTGCTTCGTTCAAGGCATTGGGCGCCCCCGAACATTCCAGGACATAATGGACACCCTTGCCGTTCGTGATGCGGTTTACCGCTTCGACAGGGTCCTCTTTTCGGATATTCACCACGTGGTCCGCCCCAAGCTTTAGACCAAGTTCCAGGCGGGAATCCCGTGTACCCGTAAGGATCACGGGCTGGGCACCCAGGGCCTTGCCCACGGCTACGCCCATCAGGCCTATGGGCCCCGGGCCGGTAACGACCAGGCCCTCCCCTGCAATAAGGCCCCCCAAGGCATCCAAGCCATACATGGCTGTCCCGGCTGTGACGATCAGGGTCGCCTCCTCGTCGCTCATGTCATCCGGCACGTGAATCAAGGTGTTGATGTGATTGACCGCATACTCCGCAAACCCTCCATCAGTCGTAAACCCGTTGGCGCGGTGTCCCTTGTCCTGGTCCCCGTAATTCATTCCATAGTTAAGACATGAGGTATACATGCCCATGCGGCATCTTTCACACCGACCGCAACCGGCATGAATTTCCACCGCGACCCGGTCGCCGACCTTGTATTCATCCACACCGGCGCCGAGCTTAACCACCGTACCCATGTATTCATGGCCTGGCGTGAAGTTTTTATTGAATGGGAGACCCCCTTCAATCCAGGCGGGCAGTCCCTTGGTGATGATCTCCACGTCAGTACCGCAGATAGCGACTGCATCGATATGAATCAAAACCTCTGCCGGGCCGGGCTCGGGTACGGGTTTCTCAGTAAGGATAAGCTCTTCCGGATCGCCCAATACCCATGCCTTCATGACCTCTGGTATGTCCATTCTTAATATCCTTTCTGACGCTAAGGTTTTCCTATGATATTTGACTCGATGAAAGCGATCTTAGCAGTAGCCTCAACAAGATCTGTGATATAGAGTGCTGCCTTGAGATCGCCTCCCAGGGCAAGCACGCCGTGCTCCTTCATTAGAAAGGCTTTCACATCTCCGTGCTTTTTTAGAGCTTCTTTAACGTATTCATGCAATTCAGAAGACCCGGGCGCCGCGCATTCTACCCACGGCACCTCTTTCAACACGACGCGGCTGGAGATAGTCACCAAAGGCAGAGGCCTTGCCTTGTTTGAATAGGCCGTTGCATAGGGCGGATGAAGATGGGCTACTGCATTAATTTCAGGCCGGAATTGGTAGGCAGCGATATGGAAGGTGGTTTCTTTTGAAGGCTTCAGCCCAAAAGGGGAATCTATAATCTCGCCTTCAAGGTCGACTGTAATGAGCGCTTCGGGTACCACGTCCAATAAAGACACAGCGGTCGGTGTCACGATGACCTGATTGGTATCATTTATTCTGGCGCTTATATTGCCTCCGGTACCGCTTATTAGGCCGCGATTAAACGCTCTTTTAGACACTAGGGCAATCTCTTCCTTTAACGATAAGATTTCGTCAGATTTGTTTGTCATATTTTTCTCTCTTTGGTTAGACCGATTAGGGCCTCGACACATCTCTCGGCAAAACGAGCGTCGTTTATATGGGCATCGACCTGCTCATATCCAATATCTTTTTTCAGGTGCCGCTTCAAATTGTTAAGTAATATTTTGTCACCATGAGGATCATGTAAAGGATGGCCTTCTCTGCCATGAATGGACCAACCTCTCATGGGAACCAGCACCATGGTTGGTCCTTTGGCATCATTCAATCTTTCAGCCATGACCTTACCTATAGTAGCCATTTCCTTCCGCGATACCCGTACATTGGCGTTATACGGGTTATGCATATATATCTTTCTTCTCCTGAACCTGGCCGGAATCGATTCCATGGGACCAAAAGCGAGATATTCCATCGCTCCTGTAGAGACGACCTGCGGAATACCTTTACGCCCGGCCGCAGTCATTCTGCCGGGCCGAACCGGCACATACGCCCCAACGCCTACGATCTCTTCGCTTAATTCGTGAGGGGTCAGATCCAGCAAATAATTTATAATACCCTCATCTATAAGTTCCTCCATCGCTGAACCACCGGCGCCCGAAGCGTGGAACGCTATGACCTCAAACCCTTTTTCGCGAAGAAGCGCCATAGCCCTTTCAACCGCGGGTTGTGTGTTCCCAAAAGCACTGATCGCAACGGTTCGTTCGCCTTTGGTCAAGGCCACTGCTTCTCCGCCATTGACCATACCCAATAATGCGGATGTGGCATTTTTTAGGATAGACCTTGCTACCGGATTGGGGCCTCCCACAAGATCACTCACCGAGAACATCACGGCAATATCTTTGTTTCCCACATATGGGCGTATATCTCCTGAAGCGACGGTTGAAACCAGGAACTTGGGGAAACCTATGGGAAGAGCCTTCATGGCCATGCCAGCCATAGCGGAACCTTGATTGCCGCCCAGTCCCAAGACGCCGTCCACTTTTCCGGCTTTCAGCAGTCCTGTGAGCAGGTTTGCGGCTCCCTCTCCCATGGCAGCCATAATCTCGTCTCTCTGCTTCCCTTTGAGGAGGCTCTCCAATCTGTGCCCCCCGCGTCGCGCAACTTCTTCGTTCGAATAATCAGGCTCAACAGTTGGCGGTCCTAACGGGGCAACATCAATAAGAATGGCAACATCGCCCTGGGCATCTAACAGCCGCTTGATATAGGCGGCCTCTTCCCCTTTTGTATCCAGAGTCGTAATGATGGCAATATTTTTCTTCATGATGCTACTGCCAGTAAATGACCTTGATGACTTCTTTTCAGAAGAACTCTCACGGGAGGTCACTTATCGATATTAACAGACCATCCCCCCCGCGGCTAAAGGCAGTTCTAAGCCCTGTTTGTAAACAACCTCTTTTCGTGTGCAACCTTGATGTCAAACTTTTTGACTTCTTCAATGTACGCTGCAAGGGCCTCACCCGAGACTTGAAAGTATTTTTCACCTTTTTCTTTCGTCCCTCTAAAGGGATTTCCTATGGTGGCCGTGTCTGAGTATTCGTGATGCTCCATCGGAACCCATATATTTTCAGACCCAAGGAAGGTCACCTTGTCAGAACCGTCAGGCTTACTGAATTTGTCCCCCATCCATTTCGGGGCGTGGGTTCTGTCTTCCTGAGCTTTGTCCATATCAATAAGGGTCTCATCCCATGCCCAGACTGTGCTCGTTTCCAGTTCCCCCGCATGCCATCCCGGCGTCTCTTCGGGCGGTCCGTCCATGATGTCGTCGATTAAGGAATAGGTCCGCTCTGTGGGTGTCTTATACCAGCACACAAAACAATCTGTTTCGTATCTGATCCTGCGCAGCACATCATCAATGATTTTTGTATTGCTGCCATGATGGCTGACAAAAACGATCTTGTTAAATCCGTGATATATCTGTGACATTGCCAACTCATAGACAATGGCGCGATAGGTTGCCCCTGAGAATGTCAAGGTCCCTGAGCCCTTACCCACCTCTCCCATATGGTGGGGAGAGTAACCTACCGGTATTTCTGGTGTATAGACTGTCTTTGAAAGTTTAGCTGCGATGTGAACAACGCCCATCGTCGTCATGGTATCGGTCCCCAATACGCAGTGGGACCCATGCTTTTCGGTTGAACCCATCGGGATGATGATGACATCATTTTCTTTCATTTGATCATTAACTTCATCATAACTCATATTAAATATGTTCCATGATTTCCTTCTGGCCATAATTAACTCTCCTTTCGTTCATTTACAAATATTAATGGAAAACCTTTTCCATGTGTTGAAAAAACTCGAAGATTGGTGGCTCAGACTATAATAAAAGTCAAGATTTATTCTCGACTAACCTTATTTTGTGTCGAATGCCTGATAAGCAATCTGGGCTTAAACCATTGATATCTATCAAAGGAATTGTCAGAAGCCATGTTTACAATCATTTTCATGGCAGCCGTGCCAAGATTGTACATGGGGATCTCGACCGTGGTCAGGGTGGGATTAAAATAGGAACTTAGCTGGATATTATCAAATCCTACCATTGCAAGATCTCCAGGCACGGATAATCCTAAATCCCCTGCCGCATGTATCGCTCCGAATGCCATCAAATCATTGGACGCGAACACGGCGGTGGGCCTGTCCGGCATCTCCAGAAGTTCTCTCCCAGCCTGATATCCGCTTTCCGGTGTTAGGTTTCCCCGCTTTACCATTCTGTCTTCAAATGGGATTCCGTTTTGAGCCAATGCGTTCTTGAAGCCTTGTAGACGGTCTATCGAGCTTGTGGACATCTCCGGTCCATTGATAAAACAAATTCGCTGATGCCCGAGATCTACCAAGTGCTGTATTGCCAGGGTTGCGCCGCCTATGTTGTCTACGCGGACGGCAGGGAAGTCCACTTCATGACGCCCGATCACCACAATCCTTTGACTTAACTCCCTCAGGGCGGATAGGGGTTCGTAGCCGTGGATGATGCCTCCGCTAAAGATGATCCCGTCTGCCCTTTTCTCTCTAAATAAGTGAATATGCTGAATAATTCGTTCCAGTTTGCGGTCAGTGTTTTGAAGAATAACGGCATACCCTTCATCATCTGCCCTATCTTGGATGCCTCTTACAATCTCCGCATAGTAGGGATTTGAGATATCAGGGATAATAACCCCTACAGTCATCGTCCTTTTAGTAATGAGACCCTGAGCAAGCGCATTAGGTCGAAAGTCCATCTCCTTTATGGTTTTCAGGACCCTTTCCCTTGTCACCCTGTTGACCCTGTGAGGACTATTGTTAATAACCCTCGATACGGTTGTTATGGAGACTTTTGCCCTTAAAGCGACATCCTGCATAGTGGACAAACCAAAGACCTCAAATATGGAAAACGTTTTCCCCCAAATTATATTAATCCGTCGAATCGTGTCAAGGCTGAAAGGCAACTATAAACAGATAAATAGGGGACGTAC
>DAOVUP010000229.1 GCA_030632525.1 Desulfobacteraceae bacterium
AGTCTATGTTTTATGTGTTCGGTACGTTGCCCCATAAGGGTCGTTACAAAGGACGATCAGGTAAAATGGATTGAGGGCAACCCCTATGTGGCCGGTATGGAGGGGAGTCTTTGCCCTCGGGGCGCCGCAGGGACCGGGTTGCTCTATGATAATGAGAGGGTTCAGTCACCCATGATCAGGACCGGCCCCAGGGGATCGGGTCAATGGAAAAAGGCCACGTGGGAAGAGGCCCTCAATATGGTTGGAGAGAAACTCAAGAAAATAATAGACGAGCATGGGGCACACAGTGTGGTTTTTGGCGAGCGCACCCAGCTTGCAACCCATGTGAGCAAGACTTTTCTGAAGGCGATCGGATCTCCCAATCACTTCACCCATGACGCCATATGTAAAGGCTCGGTCAATACGGCCGGCCGCTCTCTCTTCGGCTATACAGATGCCCAGATGGGTATGGATTACAAGAACACGAAACACATTATCTTTTATGGCCGGAATTTTTTCGAGGCCATCGAGGTAAAAGGGGTTAACGCCTTGACTGAAGCCCTTGAAAAGGGGGCAAAACTCACCTATATCGACCCGAGGGTCAGTGTCACGGCAACCAAATCAAATCGTTACTGGATGATCCGGCCCGGGACGGATCTTGCCCTCAATTACAGCCTGATCCACATAATCCTGAGAGACAGACTTTACGATGCGGAATATGTGAATCGCTGGGTTACGGGTCTCGCAGAACTTCAGGATTTCATTCAGCCTTATACAGCCCAATGGGCTGAAAAGGAGACGGGGATTCCTGCATCCGAAATAGAGGCATTGGTTCGGGAACTGGACAAGGACAGACCTTCTGTTATTTTTCATTTCGGGTACAGAGGCGCGAACCACACCAATGAGATATATATGCGACGGTCGATCCTCATCCTCAATGCCCTTATGGGGACTATCGAGGCAAAAGGAGGTATTTTCCTGAAAAAAGGCCCGGGAGAGGTGGAGAAAAAGCCCGCACGCAAGCTCACAGAGCAGACCTTTCCTGAAATCAACCTACCCCGATTCGATAAGCTCGGTACCCCGGACCTCCCCCTTCCGGACCCCGCCCATGGGGTCGGGCAGATCCTCCCCTATGCCATACTGAATGAGGATCCGTATCCCTTGAAGGCATTGATCAACTACCGTTTTGACCCTCTCATGTCCATTCCCGACACCAACATGACCAGGGACGCCTTAGACAAACTGGATCTAATCGTGACCATTGACATCAATTACAGTGATATCGCCTGGTATTCGGATGTCATTCTACCCGAATCCACATATTTAGAACGGACCGATTCTGTCCAACAGGCCAATGGCCTTAAGCCACAGATGTTTTTGAGGCAGCAGGCGGTGACGCCCCGTTACGATACCCGGCCGGGTGCGATTATCCTTAAACAGATCGGCGAACGGTTAGGGATAGGCAAATATTTTCCCTATCAGACAATGGAAGATCTGGTCTCCTGGCAATTAGAGGGAACCGGATTCCATATTGAGGATTTTAAGGCCAAGGGTTTTGTGGCCTACGCTGACAAACAGATTTTTTGGGATCGAAAGGACGGCCTCAAATTCAAGACGCCTTCTGGAAAGATAGAGCTTGTCTCATCCTTATTGGAGGACGCGGGATTTGAGTCCTTCCCTCCCTATGAATCCATGCCCTCACCGCCTGAGAAGCAGTTTAGACTGGTTACCGGCCGCTGCGCCCTTCATACCCACGTTTCCACTCAAAATAATCCCTATTTAAATGAGATCGCCCCCGAAAATGTGCTCTGGATCAACAGAGAAAAAGCCGATGAGCTTGGTATAAAAGACGGGAGTCTGGTGGAGGTGTCATCTGATCGTGGCTCAGGAACCATTAAGGCATTCGTGACCGACTTTATCCATCCGGAGGCAGTATTTATGCTCCACGGGTACGGTCATCAGTCGCAGGCAGCCACCCGTTCTTTTAATAAAGGTCTGAGTGACGGACTCCTGATGGAAAATGTATCTGATATGATCGGAGGAAGCCCGGCCTTTCATCACACCTGTGTCAGTGTTAATCCGGTTTAAATGGGAGGAAAATAATGAGTAAATATTACCTGTTTCAGGATACCAAAAAGTGCATCGGTTGCCATAGCTGTGAGGTTGTCTGCAAGAGCAACAAGAATCTGCCAGCAGGCCCTAAACTCTGTGAAATCATTACCATCGGCCCGGCCTTCATTGGAGGGCTGCCTAAGGCCGCCTATACCTTTATGCCCTGCTTTCATTGTGAAGATCCCTGGTGTGTGGCCGCATGCCCCACCGGAGCCATGCAAAGGAGGGATCAAGACGGTATAGTTTTCCTTGATCCAGCACTATGTGTGGGGTGCAAGACCTGCATGTCTGCCTGCCCCTGGGGCGCGCCCCAGTGGAACCCGGAAGCCGGAAAGGCGGTCAAATGCGATTATTGCATCGATCGTCTTGATGAAGGTAAGCAGCCTGCCTGTGTCACCATATGTACCACTCACTGTCTTCATTTCGGCCTGGCTGAGACAGCGCCACGGGTTAGACGAGAGCGTTATGCAAAGGCCATGACTTCCTTGGAGTGAACCCTTGAAATGCCACTGCGGGTGGTATCTTAATTGCCGGATGAATGAGCCATGTCCAGTGTAACCTGCCCCGTTGCCACTACCATAAAGAAACTTTCGGATACTATTTCTGGAGGTCTTCTCAAGAACGCGAGATGCAGACAGCGCGTGGAGGAGATATTGAAGCTGTTTGAGGATATCTCGTCCGGTAGGGGAGGGCCCGATCACTTAACAGCCATACAAGACCTCGCAAAGGCCCTTGCCAATGAAGGCCCTGAAGGGGCATGCAGAAAAACCGGCGAGGGTCTCTCATCTATTCTTGAAGAACACCGAGAAGTTTTCCAAAGTCATCTGGAAACTCGAAATTGTCCAGATGCAGCCTGTGTTAAACTCGCTCCAGCACCTTGCCAGATGGCATGCCCGGCAGGGATCGATGTGCCCAGTTATGTTACCCTCATAGGGCAGGGTCGGGATGCAGAGGCCATTGAACTTATCCGAAAAGACAACCCATTCCCCTGGGTATGCGGCCTGGTATGCACTAATCCATGTGAATTTATGTGTGTAAGGGGGAGGATTGACAAGCCTGTATCCATTAAATACCTAAAGGGGTTTGCCGCGGAAAGGGCCATGTCTGACAGGCTTTATAATAACCCTGAAAAGGCCCCTGATAACAAACGAAAGGTATGTATCATCGGTGCAGGCCCGGCCGGTTTGACCGCTGCCTACTATCTGGCCCTAAAAGGATACCGGATCGTGGTCATTGAGGCGCTTCCCATGGCCGGAGGGATGATGATGGTTGCTATTCCCAGGTACCGTCTGCCAAGGGAGGTGATAGACCGGGAAGTGGCCATGATCGAAGAGTTAGGGGTTGAATTCCGTTTTAACACGCGCCTGGGTAATGATGTGACCTTTGATCAGGTAAAAGAGGAGGGTTTTGAGGCATTCTTTGTTGCCATTGGTGCCCATGCTTCTTATAAGGCAGGTGTCCCAGGAGAAGATAAATTCCCTCAGGTCATTGATGCCATTGATTTTTTGCGGCGTGTGGCGCTTGGGGACAGGCGTAT
>DAOVUP010000090.1 GCA_030632525.1 Desulfobacteraceae bacterium
GGTATCACTTAACCCCGTTAATGTTGAAGGAGACGGCTGCCTATATTGAGCATCGTTTAGAGGTTGCCGGCTGCAAAAGGAAGTTGTTTACTGAGGGAACTCTCCGTCTGGTGCACAGACTGTCCGGAGGCGTTCCCCGTGTTATCAATACCATTTGCGATCGGGCGCTACTTGGGGCCTATGCCAAACAGCGCGACCGCGTTAACAGGCGATTAGTACGCAAGGCCGCATCAGAGGTAATAGGTCCGGGACTTCTATTGCGGCCCCGCAGACTGTTGGGATGGGCGGTTGCCCTCTTAGTACTTTTGATATTAGGGGCTGGCTGGCAATTCTTAGATTGGCCGTTAATCCCTAAACAAACAGTCGTGACAGAAGAAAAGTTACCAAAGTCTGCCCCAGCCGTTAAACCCGCGGGTGGAGAGATCCAATTGGAGAAAGAGGAGAATAGAGAGGCGAAAGCTATACCCCCGGAGAGCTTAGAAACAAGTGTGATCTCTGATAGCTCAGGCGAGGCCGAAAATAAGGATGCGGGTGAGACTGCTACTACAGTTGGTGATTTATTAGAGGCCGGAGAGGTAAAAACAGACAAAGATTCAGCCTTTGCAGTCCTGTTCAACCAGTGGCAGACAGCATACCCTGCTTTACCTGGGATGACGGCCTGTGAGCGAGCAACCAAGGTTGGTCTGCGCTGTTTTAAAAGCAGGGGCAACTGGACAACTCTAAAAAATCTGAACCGCCCTGCAATCTTGGAATTAATCGATGAGAATCAGCGCCGGCATTATGCTGCAGTTGTGTTAATGGAAGAGAGGGATATCACGTTGGATTTCGGCGCTCAACAGGTAACCTTGGACCGGGCCGGGATAGAACCTTTCTGGTTCGGTGATTTTACCCTTCTATGGAAACCGGCTCCGCTTGACTTATCTCTAATTAAAGAAGGGGATACCGGTCCTGATGTGCTCTGGTTGAGGGCGCAATTGGACCGTCTTGAAGGCAGGCAGAGGGAACCGGACGCACCGTCACCCAGCCCCGTGTTTGACAATATGTTGAAAAGGCGGGTAATGGACTTTCAACGCGCTCATTTCGTAAAGGCGGATGGCATTGTCGGGGACCAGACATTGATCCAGTTGAATATGGGCACAGCAGATCATTCCATCCCGCTGTTATACAGCGGTCCCAAAACGGAGAGATGAATGTCATTCATCCTTGAAGCGTTGAAACGGGCAGACCGGGAACGGAGGCTCGAACGGGCTCCTGACTTAAGCGCGGTATATGAGGATAATGACCTGCCCGGACATAATGGCATCCGGCCCTGGCTTTGGCTATGCGGGTCCTTCTTAGTGGGTGTAATCGTTGTAGGGCTGGTGCTATGGCCAACTGGACCAGGGTCTGTCAAACCTCCTCTGCCTAAAGGTGAATCAGCGTCCCTCCCTTTATCGGCTCCAGAGACCACCAAAAAAGAAAAAACGCCCCCCTCCTCCTCTGCCAGGGTAAGTAAGGGTTTGCAGGCAAAAAAACCTTCAGTACAGGCGTCAAGCGACCAGCCTGCCCGGGTGCCGGTACGCAAGGCGAAACCAATTCAACCCGTCAGGAAAGTGACAGAGGAAATCGCGCCGGCAAAGACAGGATCCAAACCGGTTGAAAAAGCGCCCGATCCTAAGCCGATTCCCACAGCAGGTAAAATCTCTGGCCCCAGCCCCGGCCCTGTGGCGGCAGTGGAGAAAAAGGAACCTGTTCAACCTACTCCAACAGTATCTGAGATTTCCGAAGGGTCCGTAAAAGCTGAAGAATCAGATAACAGCAAAGGAGGCAAGAAGCCGGTAGAGACCAAGGTTGTAAGGTCTGCCGAGCCTCCTTCCCCTCCTGCGTCAAAAGAGGATTTGAATAGGAAGAGGATAGAGGCTATCCCCCTAATTGGCGAACTTCCCTACGAAACCAAAGAGAAATTGGGGAAGTTGCAGATCAATGTGCACTCCTATTCCGAAGACCCGGCCGAACGTCTGGTATTTATCAATATGAAAAGTTACAAAGTGGGGGATAAAATTGGGGAGGGTGGCCCTATCTTGAAAGAGATAACACCTGATGGGGTGATTATTGACTATGGCGGGGGAGAGGTCCGCCTGCAGGTTTGGTGATGATGGGAAACGTTGTTTTTATTCCCTATCATAATTGCTGAACTGCATGGTGAAAGTGCCCCTACCCTGGGAAACAGAGCGCAGGGCAGTGGAATACCCGAACATCTGAGAAAGCGGGACATTTGCGGTTAGGATCTGGATCGTTCCATTGCTGACGATCTGACCGATCTTTCCCCGTCTGGCATTCAGATCACCGATGACCTCACCTGTAAATTCATCCGGCACAAGGACCTCGGTCTTCATGATCGGCTCTAAAAGAACGGGCGCACCTTTTTGAAATGCGGCCCTAAAGGCCATGTTGGCGGCCGCCTTAAAGGCCATTACGTCGGAGGACGTCTCTTTTATCTGAACATCAAGCAGGGTTGTTAGCACGTCAGTTACCGGATACCCCATTAGGGTTCCACCCGCTCCAGCCTCTGTGATCCCATGGCTGATCGCATCCAAGAACTCCTCTGGAATCTCAGGATCTCTGTACTTATTGACAAAACGGTTCCCCGAACCCCTTTGCAAAGGTGAAATCTCGATTCGCACACCTGCAAAATGCTCCTGGCCTGCTAATTCCCTCTGAAAGAGACCTTCGTGCTCCACAGGGATGGTGACTGTTTCCCTGTATACTACCTGCGGCTTGCCCTGATTTACTTTCACCAAGAACTCACGCTCGAGCCTCCCTATGATGATCTCAATGTGTAATTCCCCCATGCCGGAAATAAGGGTCTGCCCTGTCTCTTCGTCGATCTTGAACTTAAAAGTGGGATCTTCATCAGCCAATTTACTGAGGGAGTCTAAAAGCCTGTCATGCTCCTGGATACTCTTGGGCTCCACTGCCACACTTATTACAGGATCATTGAAATGAATCGGTTCCAGCAGGATCGGTTTTTGTTCGTCGCAGAGGGTATCTCCGGTGGTCGTGAGTTTGAGACCCATTGCAGCTACAATATCGCCTGCAGAGGCATGGCCGATACGCTCTCTTTTGTTAGAATGCATCTTCAAGAGCCGGGCAGGCTTCTCGCTGAGGTTCTTGCCGGGGTTGTAAACCGGACTTCCGGCCTTGACAGTGCCGGAATAGATGCGGATATAAGTCATCTTCCTACCCTGATCCATCATTACCTTGAAGGCGAGGGCGGAAAAGGGCCCTTTGGCTTTTGCCGGCCGCGATTCCTCCTCTCCTGTCAGGGGATTACTTCCAGCAATGGGTGGAACATCAACTGGGGCTGGCAGGTAGTCAACTATCCCGTCTAAGAGAGGCTGTATCCCTTTATTCCTAAGGGCAGCCCCGCAGAAAACCGGGACCAGTTCCATCTTGATAGTGGCAGTACGTATGGCCCCTTTCAGTTCCCTGATCGGGATCTCCTCCTCTGACAGATACCTCTCCATTACAAGGTCATCTCTGTCGGCTAAGGTTTCAAAAAGAAGCTCCCTGTACTTAGCAACCTCTTCAGCTAACTCCTCCGGGACGGGCGCCTCGCTGTATTCGGCCCCTAACATTTCATCTTCCCACAGGATAGCCTTCATTTTGATGAGATCAATAACTCCTCTGAAATTATCCTCCACCCCCCAGGGTATCTGAAGAATAAGGGGAAGGGCCCCAAGGCGGTCTTTGATCATCTTCACAGCCTTGAAGAAATCGGCACCGATCCGGTCCAATTTGTTTATGAATACGATTTTTGGGACCTTATACCTGTCTGCCTGGCGCCATACTGTTTCAGATTGGGGCTCTACGCCGCCCACGGCGCAGAAGACTCCTATGGCGCCATCCAGGACACGGAGAGAGCGCTCCACCTCGATGGTGAAATCCACATGACCGGGAGTGTCGATTATGTTAATGGTGTGCCCCAGCCAGTCGCAAGAGGTGACTGCCGAGGTGATGGTGATACCCCTTTCCCTCTCCTCTGCCATCCAGTCCATGGTGGCTTCACCATTATGGACCTCGCCCATCTTGTGAACACGGCCGGAGTAAAAGAGAATACGTTCTGTCACGGTGGTCTTGCCCGCGTCGATATGAGCGATAATTCCTATGTTGCGGGTATTGGCGAGTTGTTTGTCTTTTGGCATGAGAATCCGTCTTATTGTTAAGTAGTTTCCATCCATAAATGGCCCTTTTCCGCAATCTCGGCGTCAAACTACGGGTTTCTTTGTGCGACGTACTAACGTACGTCTCCGCACAAACCCTTGTTTTTCTTGACCTTGCGAAAAATTGCTCATTTCTGAATTGGAAACCCACAGTGCCCACATCGGAATTAATAGATGGACACTGGGTAAAGTGAGTCCCGCCTCAGGCGGTATTACAAAAGCTGAGGAAGTTTGCCATTTTGAATCTTTAAGAGATCCTCTGCTGATTCATTGACACGAGCGGAAAATCTAAGGTATCTTCTTTCACCTGTCAAGATATAAGATCCCTATTTCCGGAGAATAGGCCAGTGAAACGCTCACTGCACATCTCAAATTTGGAAAGTGAACCATTCACACCCCATACTTTATCGGGCCAAAGACTGATGGAGATGTTCGATCTTCTTTTAGCTCATTTTGGCCCACAGAACTGGTGGCCTGCCAAGACCGAATTAGAGGTGATGATTGGGGCGATTCTTACCCAGAATACAAACTGGACCAATGTGGAAAAGGCCATTTCGAACCTCAAGAAAATGGGCCTGGTCTCTTTAGATAGTCTTGTTTCTATCCCAATAGAGGATTTAGCCAAGGTAATCCGGCCAGCAGGCTACTACAACATCAAGGCAAAGCGGTTAAAAAATCTGGTCGATTTTATTTTTGATCGATACGATGGAGATCTTGAGGGTCTTCTACAGGAAGAAACTGATCTTCTCAGGGAAGGCCTTCTATCTGTAAACGGTGTGGGGCCTGAAACCGCGGACAGCATCATTCTTTATGCTGCAAAGAGACCTCTTTTTGTAGTTGACACCTATACTCATCGGATATTGAGCCGGCACGCCATGGTTGGAGAGGATGCGACCTACTATGATCTGCAGGGGCTGTTTATGGATCACCTCCCTGAAGATGCGCCCCTGTTCAACGAGTTTCACGCATTGATCGTACTGACCGGGAAGAACTTCTGTCGTAAGAAACCGCTCTGCGAAGACTGCCCTCTGAACCAGTGGGGACCACAGGACAACATGAATGATATGATATAGGTCAAGGAGTCTTGTTCCTGATATAGATCTCCCGTTTTGGATAGGGGATCTCGATCCCCTCCTGGTCAAAGGCCTCCTTTACGTTGTCTGTAATATAAGAGATGGTATCCATCCGCTTACGGGGGTCGCTAATCCAGACCCGGGCCTGCAGGTCAACGGACGATTCACCAAAATTTCTTACGACGACCTTGGGCGCCGGGTCTCTCATGACCCAGTCCAATTGGAGGCTGATTCCAATTATAATCTCCTTTGCCTTCTTGAGGTTTGATTCATAGGAGATCCCTATCGGGATCCTGACCCTGATTTCATCGGTTATAGAGGTGTAATTTACGATATCGCGGTTCATAAATTCGTTATTTGGGATGATGATCACGATGTTGTCCGTGGTCCTGATCTTGGTTGCCCTGAGACCGATATCGATTACATCCCCCCATGTGGCCGAGTTCTTTGGGGCTGCCCGGACCTCAATACGGTCCCCTACCTTGAGAGGGCGATCGATTATCAGGAGTATCCCGGAAATCACATTGGAAAGGGTATCTTTGGCTGCAAATCCGAGGGCAATACCCAACACACCTGCACCGGCAACAAAAGGCATGACATTCAGACCGAGTTTGTCGAGCGCCATTATCCCGCCTACAGTATAGATGATTATCCCTGAAAATTTCTTTGACAGATTGATAATCACGTCATCCATTTTGGTGTCTGTCTTTTTGGTGAGGTTATGTTCCAAATATGGCAGGAGGCTGTTGACGATACTGCAGACAATGGACGCTAAGAGCATAATCATGAATGCGCCGAATATTTTATGCACGATCGGCAAATCGAACAGGTTGATGAGGGCCGTACCCGCTGCAATAAGGATACAGTAATGGCCTGCACGCTTCAGGAGAAAGAACAACCGCCGGTTTTTCTCGAAAAACGGGCGCTCACGATACTTCTTCTCAAGTCTGTTCATTACCATATTGAAGATCCACCAGGAAATGGCTCCAACAATAAATATGGCTAAGATATAAACAGCGGCGTTCAGAAGCTCTTCCGAGTGGGAAACGACCGCTTGAAAATATTCTTTGAAAGGAATTTTCATTCTCGTATCTCCGGGTTTCAAAATACCGGGAAAAGCGCCTAAGCCTTTTCCATCGGCAGGTAATGGACCTTTTTATATCAAAAAGATTTTCTTGCTATCCAGCCGCCATGCGGGATCTCAAATTCAACGGCCACATCAGAGGCTATCCTATCTGTACCGCTTTGGCCGCCTGATATGATTTTTTAGAGCATAATGGGAGAAACTACTGGATGTTTTGAGGAAATTCAAGGGGTTTGATTTGGAGGTCAGAAAAACA
>DAOVUP010000206.1 GCA_030632525.1 Desulfobacteraceae bacterium
CATGTTGGCTTTTTAGTACTTCCAGATTTAATGGGTGTTGGCTCAGTTATTCCACTTGCCTCCTCAAATCCTGATGAAGTTAAGATTGTTTTAGGATTACATAGATTAGCAAATGATATGTCCAATTTAATATGTGGAAGAACTACACATCCTCAAAGACTAATACCCGGTGGATTCTCAAAAATCCCATCAATAAAACAATTATTGACTCTGCGAGATAACTTGCAGGCTTCAGTTCCAGCATTACAGGCAATTGCGAATTTAGGGTAGTTTAGAGCAAACACCTGACAAGGAATAATTATTATGCCTGAAGTAACAGGAAAAATCCAGGCAACCATTCTGGTCGTCGATGATGATAAGGATATTGTAGAGACAATTAAGGGCAACCTGGAATTGGACGGCTATGTGGTATTGTCCGCCTTTGACGGCCGGAGCGGGGTAGATATGGCAAAGGAATATCGTCCCGATCTGATCATACTCGATCTGAACCTGCCCGATATTGACGGGATCAAGGCCTGCCAGATAATAAGAAGAGAATTCGATTTCCCCATCATCATGCTGACAGCGCGGGACGGAGTGTCGGACACTGTCCTTGGCCTCGAGTGTGGAGCAGACGATTATATGGTGAAGCCCTTTAATTTTCTTGAACTTTCCGCCAGGATCAAGGCCATTTTCAAAAGGGTCGAAAGAAATCTGGTGAAGAACCATTATGGATTGAAGGACCTTTCAATAGACTTCAAATCCAGAAAAGTTTCTGCCCGTGGAGAAGAGATCAAACTGACCAAGACGGAATTTGAATTATTGGAGCTCTTTGTTTCCTATCCTGATGAAGTTCTTTCCAGGGAATTCATCACGAATCAGATCTGGCGTGATTCAGAACTGTACCAGCACAGCAGGGCTTTGGATGTTCATGTGCAGAGACTCAGAAAAAAGATAGAATTGGATATTGAAAACCCGCGATACATAGTCACCGTGGCTGGTGTAGGATATAAATTCCAGGCAGGATAAGGATGGTGGTCTCGTTAAAGGCCAAAAAACTGGGAAGTTAAAACAATTTTGAGACCTTTGAAAAATGCTCAATTTCGTTCAAGATCAAGGCGCGTGAGGATTTTAACCGCAGGAATATATTAAATATTTCGAGGATTAAAATCTGAACGCAACGCAGAGATTGGGCGAAATTGAGCATTTTTCAAAAGTCTCAAATTCCTTAGGGCTAATTCACTATATTAATTCGCAATCCCTAAATTCTCAAATCCCTCAAAAACCGGTTCAGCAAAAATCCCTCCAATTTACCTTGACTTAAAAACCCATTCTTTAATATATATATAAGGTTTAAGAAGCTACTCAGGGGTTCATTTAAAACCTGTCGAAGATCCCCGCACATGGTGCGGGAGAATCCGTGAATGGCTATCTTCGGTTTAGGGGCTGAAACCCTGGAGAAATTTCCTCCGAGGGGCCCTATCTAACAGATAAATTTGAGCAATTAAGGAAAGACTTTCCGCGGAAATTTCAAATATCTGAGAAGGAGATGACTTATGAGAGAGGTGGTTATTGTCAGTGCGTGCAGGACCCCTGTCGGCGATTTTGCCGGATCGCTGAGCAGGGTTTCAGCTACAGATCTTGGGAAGCTTGTAATAAAGGAGGCCATAAAGAGGGCCGGCATCAAAAATGAAGACGTGGATGAGGTAATCATGGGGAGTGTCTTACCCCACGGTCTGGGACAGAATCCGGCCAGACAGTCCATGATCAGGGCCGGTCTCCCCTGGGAAGTTGGCGCTATTACAGTGAACAAAGTATGCGGCTCTGGTCTGAAGTCCGTGATGTTAGCGGCCCAGGCGATCCAGTGCAACGATGCGGATGTGATTGTGGCAGGCGGACAGGAAAATATGAACCTTTGCCCCTATATGCTGAAAAAAGCGAGAACAGGGTACCGCATGAACAATAATAAGCTGATTGACGCTATGGTCGATGACGGTCTCTGGGACCACGTGAATGATTTTCATATGGGGATCAGCGCAGAATTGATCGCTGAGAAATACGGCGTGAGCAGGGAGGATTCCGACTCCTTTGCCATAAATTCCTATGAAAAGGTGTGGAAAGCGATGGATGAGGGAAAGTTCAGGGATGAAATTGTCCCTGTTGAGATCCCTGTAAGGAAGGGTGATCCCAAGATATTTGATGAGGACGAGATCCCTACAAGAAAACCGAAACCCAGCATGGAGGGTTTGGCAAAACTGCGCCCCGCATTCAAGAAGGATGGTCTGGTGACGGCTGGAAATGCATCCAAAATAAGTGACGGGGCATCTGCTTTGGTGGTTATGTCAAAAGAAAAGGCCGAGGAATTAGGATGCAAGCCGATGGTCCGCGTTGGCGCCCAGGGGGCATCGGGCATGGATATGAAATATGTCCTTGTGGCCCCTATTCTATCCATACCAAAGGTCTTAGCCAAGGATGGTCTCGAGATAGGGGACGTAGACCTTCATGAGATCAATGAGGCATTCAGCACCTCCTCTGTTGCCGTCAACAGGGAACTCGGGCTCGACCCTGATAGGGTCAACATTCACGGCGGATCTGTGGCAATCGGTCATCCCATCGGTGCAAGCGGGGCCCGGGTTTTGACGACGCTCATTTATGCCATGAAGGATAAGGGGGCTAAGGTAGGGCAGGCCTCTCTCTGCCTGGGGGGAGGAGAGGCTGTAACACTTGTCGTTTATAATGAGGAATAAAAGAGATTGAGGGACTTAGGGATTTAGGAATTAGGATGATTGGGATGAATAGGATGGTTGTCCTTCTTAATAATCTGCGCAAATCTGCGCTTGCCCCGTAGGTTCGGAAAATCGTACTGGGGTAATCTGCGGATGGAATTTAGGGGATAGGAGATAAAATAATGCGAGATGCGGTGATTGTTTCCGGGATAAGGACGCCCGTAGGGGCATTTGGCGGGACTCTGAAGTCGACGCCTGTAGTTCAATTAGGGGCATTGGTATTGAAAGAGACTCTGAAGAAGGTGAATTTAAGACCCGTTGCAACAGATAACCTGACACAGTTCGGCCCTGACGCCCTCAAGGGTATCGGGATGATTGATCTGGAAAAAGGGGCCTATGACTACGATGACTCCTATCAACCCGTTGAAATTGACGAGGTTATTTTCGGGAATGTAGTAGGCGCCGGCCAGGGTCAGAATGTGGCGAGACAGGCCATGATCAGGGCAGGGATCTCTAAGGAGACTGGCGCGTTCACCGTTAACAAGGTATGTGCTTCAGGCATGAAATCCATTGTCCTTGCTGCTCAGTCCATCGGTTCCGGTGAGGCAGACGCGGTATTGGCCGGTGGTATGGAAAATATGAGTCTGATCCCGTACACCCTACCTGCTGCAAGATGGGGCGCAAGAATGAACAATGCGGATCTGGTGGACCTTATGGTTATGGATGGTCTGTTTGAGATCTTCTACGGCTACCACATGGGTCTGACAGCAGAGAATATTGCTGAGAAATACGGCATTTCAAGGGAAGAACAGGATGAATTAGGCGCTTTGAGCCACCAGAGGGCAAGAAAGGCGATTACGGATGGGCTTTTTAAAGATGAAATTGCTCCGGTAGTTATCCCTCAAAGGAAAGGGGACCCGGTGGTCTTTGACACGGATGAGCGGCCCATGGATACGAGCGCGGAAAAGATGGGAAAGCTCCGACCTGCCTTTAAGAAAGATGGGACGGTTACTGCGGGGAATGCTTCAGGGATTAATGATGCGGCCGCGGCCCTCCTTCTCATGTCTGCTTCAAAGGCTGAAGAACTTGGTCTGAAACCCCTTGCAAAGATCAGGGCCTATTCATCCGCCGGAATAGATCCTGCCTACATGGGTCTTGGCCCGATCCCGGCAGTGAGAAAGATACTGCAGAAGGAAAACCTTTCAATCGACGATTTTGGTGCCATTGAACTGAATGAGGCATTTGCCTCTCAGGC
>DAOVUP010000030.1 GCA_030632525.1 Desulfobacteraceae bacterium
CCAGTTTGATTTGGAGAGCGGATATGTGATTGCTACCTATACAGGTTATGATGACAATCGTCCCATGAAGGTGAAGCATTTAGCCATATACGTCTCCTCAGGTGCTCTCCCTCTATGGATCGATACGGCAAATGCCATAGTTGGTACCACTGATTTTAAGGAAGGGGTGCAGCCCGCCGATCTCGTATTTAGTCCCCTGGTGCGCGCTGAGGCCAACCAGAAGGGATTTCGGAGAATCCCGGTTTCACCTATCACCGGTCTTCCAAAGAAACCTTCTAAGCAGGCCGCTGGTTCTTCTCCCGACGTAACAGTGCTTGCCGAGACAGACGAGCATGGAGAAAAATTGAAACTCAAAAGGCATTTTGAGCCGTTTTAATCCACAGATTTCGCAGATTACACGGATTGCTGTCAAATGAAGGGCAATGCGAAATTACAAAAATTGAAATTGACAAACTCGTAAAAAGTCAGAAAACACCTGTTTGTCATTCCCGCGAAAGCGGGAATCCAGGAAACTCAATCACTTGTGGACTCCCGCTTTCGCGAGAGTGACGACCTTGGAGACTTTTTACGAGCCATTCAAAAAGGAATTAAATGAAACAATTAGCAACGCTTCTCTTGATGTTTTTCCTGATATATGCCTCAGGGTGCGCCGTCCTTTCAAAAAGGGAGGTACCAATTGAACCCAAACCGGATGTAAGGGTCCAAACGGCCCCCCTGCTTTCCACCCATACCATCGATAAAAAGATAAGCTTTCTCGAAGAAATTGTAGCAAAAGAAGACTTGTCGGAAGAGGACAGAGGAATAGCCACAGATCTCCTGGGTACTTATAAACTGACAAAAAAACTGGCCCCCGATCGTCTGACAACAAAAGAATATCAAAAGCTCATTCGTTCTCTTTTCAAATCAATGACCCTGATGGATGAAAGATATTTTGAGGAAAAGAGGACTACGGTTGACTATTCAAGAGCCGTTACCCTTTTCGTCAATAAGAGAGATGCAATCATAGATTTCTATTTGCGAGGGAACTTCAAAGCTGTTATCAAACACTCTCTTGCGCTGAAAGAGATCTTCGGGCCCGACGCCCTGACAACTGAAATCGGTCTCCTATTTGCTTTATCCCTGGCAAAGGAAGGGAAATTAGAGCAGGCAATCGAGATCGGAGAGGGGATCGCCAGCGAGCTTGATCAACTTCCTGATATCATCCAACTCCGTTCAAAAATCGCCCAATGGCAGCTTAAGCTGGGGAGAAAGAGACAGGCGGTTCATACCTATGAAAAGCTGACCGACAATCAGGATGAAAGGTTGGCCCTTATCCAGGACCTCAACAGGCAGATTAGCCGGGCCATGAAATACGATAAGAGTGATATAAGCGGATCCCCCGAGCCCAAACCTGCACCTGACGCTGATGTTAGACAAGACGAATATAGCATTGACCAGCTTCTCAAGGAGGCTAATTTTCTGGTGCGGCAACATGCGTACAGTGAGGCAAGGGTCCTGTTATTAAGGAAGAGGATCAAGCTCGAAGAGGGACCTGAGAGCGAAATAATTGACAGGGAGTTAGCAAAAATTGAGCAGAAAGAGGAAGAATTTGAAGAGCAGAAGCGGATCAGAGATGCTTACCTGAAACAAACCTTTGATGCGGCAAAAAGACTGATTGAGGAAGAAAAGTTTGAAGAGGCCGTCAACAAGATCGATGAGATTAAAGACGCTCAGGATCTTAGCTCTGAATCTGTGGCATTAAGGAAGCGCGCTGTTGAAAACCATATCAACCAGGAGAGGAATAGGGCTGCAGAAATCTTCCTGGCAGCAAAGAAAACCAAAGACCCTTCCAAAAAAAAGGATCTCCTCAAATCGTCCTATGAAATACTAAATACCCTCATCGATAAATACCCGTCGTCTCCTCTAAATCAAAAGCTGAAATCTCATATAGCTATTGTAGAAAAAGAAATTGAGAGGCTTCAATAAAACCCCTTTATTTTGAGGAGTTATGCATTATGGAGATAGATCTTAACGAGATCAATATCATTGGTGCAGGAATTATGAGGCCGGAAGGTGTCATGGTTCAAAAGGACGGGACCGTGTTGGCCGCTGATGCCAGGGGCCAGATAGCAAAGATCAGTCCGTATGGTAAAACTTCCTTTTATGGCGATGTTGGCGGTACTCCCAATGGTATCTGCCTTGATGGTGAAGGAAATTGTATTATAGCCAACATCGGCAATGGCCGGTGCCAATCTCTGAGCAGAGATGGAACTCACTCGGTTTTGATGACCGAGGCGGAGGGCAAAAGAATCCCAACCCCCAACTTTCCCTTTGTAGACAGCAAGGACCGGCTCTGGGTCTCCAATTCCAGTTATCGGGAGGACATCGAGGACGCGATACAGAATCCAGCCCCGGACGGATGTATAGTGCTCATAAAAAAGGGGCGGGCCCGCATCGTGGCTGAAGGCATCTACTTTGCCAACGGTGTGGCCCTGAATGTCGATGAGAGCAATCTATATGTGGCGGCCACCACGCAAAGGGTCGTATTGCAATACAAGATCGAAACCGATGGTTCCCTTACATCGCCAGAGGTTTACGGGCCCTCTCCACTGGCTGAACTCGGGTATCCGGATGGAATTGCCTTTGATGAAGCGGGCAACCTATGGGTCACCTTCCCCGCATGGAATGCCATTGGTTTTATAACACCGGAAGAGGAGTTGGTGATGGTTCTCGAAGATCCGAGAGGCATAATTCTCAAAAGGCCCACCAATATTTGTTTTGGATGGAAAAACCTTGAAACTGCCTTTATCGGCAGTCTGGACGGGACAGGTATTCCCAATTTCCGGGTCCCATATCCAGGAATGAAACTGGTTCATCAATAGCCGAGCCAGGCCGCACGGCTGATGGCGGATGATTTTGTCGGCCAGGCTTGTAATGGTTCCGCACTCAGATGACCCGGGTAATACTTGATTGCATCGTTAAGCAATTTAGACAATTAAGGAGGAACTAATGGCAGAACAGCAACCTAAACCGACTGTGCGTGAGTTGATTGGCGATACCGCACCCAAACTCCTTGAACTTACGGAAGGAGTTCTTTTCGGCGATATTTGGGAAAGACCGGAACTTTCCAAACGCGACCGCAGTCTTATCACTGTCTCAACCTTAGTTGCGCTCAATCGCACCGACCAACTGCGATTTCATCTCGAACGTGCGCTTGAAAATGGTGTTACAAAGGATGAAATTGTCGAGTTGATTACACATCTCGCATTTTACGCAGGGTGGCCGCCCGCGATGTCGGCTATAATAATGGCGAAGGATGTGTTTAGCCAGGACAAATGAGCTTTTTTATATGGCTTAAAAGGATTAACTTGTTGAAAATGATAACGATACTGATAATAATCCCAGATTATTAATACGACGAAAATGAATGAGACGAGGACTCCATATGGCAAATAGTCGTTATTTCGGCGCTGAAACATTTGCGTTTTTGAGGCAACTGGCCGAGAACAACAACAGGCAATGGTTCCAACAAAACAAAAATAGGTATGAAGAGCATGTTAAGGACCCGGCCATCCGTTTCATCATCGACTTTCAGCCCTTTCTGAGAAAGATCAGCAGGCAGTTTATTGCGGACCCGCGACCAGTAGGCGGTTCGATGTTCCGGATATACAGAGACGTTCGTTTTGCGAAAGACAAGAGCCCCTACAAGATCAACACGGGCATCCAGTTCCGTCACAACCTGGGAAAGGACGTCCATGCACCTGGATATTATCTTCATCTGGAACCGCGCAATGTATTTGCTGCTGTTGGCATATGGCACCCTGATTCCAGGACACTGGGTAAGATCCGCTATGCGATCATTGAAGACCCGTCCGGCTGGAAAAGGGCTGTGAAGAGACAAACTTTTGGGCATAAATCTCGGCTCGCCCGCATCTCGGGTCGTCGGGGTCCAAAGGGTTATGACCCCAGTCATCCTTTAATTGCAGATCTCAAAAGGAAGGACTTTATAGGAACAACGGCCCTGACTCAGAATGCTGTCGCAAGTCCTGGGTTTCCACGAGAGTTTGCAGAGATATGCAAGGCGGGAACCTCTCTTGTCAAATTTCTTTGCAATGCGATTGGACTACCCTTTTAGACCGTCTAACAGGAATGGGATTCCCCAAAATTTAAAGGAGATATTAAGATGACAACCAAGATGAGATGGTTGGGGACGGCATGTTTTGAGATTGTGTTGCCCGACAAACAGACAATTGTCATTGACCCTTACGTTGATGATTCGGTCAGCTCTCCAATTATGAGTGACCAGTTCGAGGGCTGCAACTACATATTCATCACACACGGTCATTATGACCATGTGCTCGATGTTGGCAAACTGGCCCATCGTTTCAGACCAAAAATTTTCTGCAGCGAGGTCACTGCTGAATCTTTGATAACGCACCAGGGAGTGACCTCTTCTCTTATCAACAAAGTGAAGCCTGGGGATATGATTCGAGAGGAAGGCCTGACTGTCGAGGTTCTACATGGTGTGCATGTGGATTTTGGCCGTGAATACCTGAGGCTGACCGGACGGGAATTGGGGGACGAGGGCCCCGACCCCAAGGTTATGATCAAGAGGGCCTTGATGGCAATGATGGAGACTGACCAAATACCGGAAAAATTTCCGGAATGGATGGGCAAATATCCCCAGGGGGAGCAACTTAATTTTGTGTTTGAGCCTGTGGGCGGAAGGCGGATCTACATGGCCGGGTCTTACCCTGACCCGGAAGTCATCGAAGAGGCTAAAAAAGCGAAGGCTCATATCACCCTGTTGCAGGTCCTGCCCGGGAAGACCCTTGCAGGAATTGAAGACCAGGTCGCTCAACTGGCGATTGCCTCAGGATGCAAAATAGCTGTACCACAACACCACGATCCGCTATTACCAGGAGCCATAAAAACAGACTTATCCCAGCTAAAAAGGATAATGGAAGAAAAAGCAGACATCGATTTCATGGAGCTGGTTCCCGGGGAATGGTACAATTTTTAGAGATTGAAAGAGACCCATTTTATTAAGGAGAGTTGCTATGGCGGATGACATCATTGAACGTTACGGAGAGCGAGTGGGTTACTCTGAATCTGAACTTGAGAGGTTTCAGGAAGAGGAGCACAGGGTTAGATATTTGAGAAGGGCGGTTGAAGTTGCAACCCTTTATTCCATCGAGGCGGAGGTAATCAGATCCAGGCACTGCAATTCCGGTTATGAAAAAGGCCAGAAATTTATCATGGACGTGGAGGGCAATTTCATCACCAAACTCTGTCCAAAAAAAATGTGTGTCTATCTCATTTCTCAATTGACTGTGCCGGTTGCGCTTATAAACGAAAGACTGAGTGAAGGTCATGAACCCAATGACTTCCACTTTATGAGATATGTGAGGTGCCTGGATACTGGCATTGAATGTATGGGGTATGGAGAAGTCATGCTCAAAGTTCAGGCCATCCCAAGAAAAGGGAGATAACAAGATGTCTTTCCAGCCGTTGGACCCGGATTTTGAAAACAAGATAAAAGAGAGTTTTTACCGTCAGGAGTTTATGGATTTTATTGGAGCGGAGATCTCTGATATGGGCCCGGGGTACTGTGAAATCCAGGTCCCCTACAAAAAAGAGCTTTCCCAGCAGCATGGATATTTCCACGGTGGAGTCATCGGCACCCTGGCCGATAATTCGGGGGGATATGCTGCTTTTACTCTCATGCCCTCTGACGCATCAATACTCACTGTTGAGTATAAATTAAATCTTATTGCGCCGGGAGATGGCGAACTTCTCATTGCCCGTGCTCAGGTAATAAAACCGGGTCGTACCCTGACCATATGCAGGCCGGAGGTTTTTGTTGTCAAGAACGGGGTTCAGACCCTGTGCGCGACAGCATTGATGACATTGATGGCACTGCACGGAAAGCCGGATAGTCCAGAAGAGGGCTCAAAATGACAAACTCGATCGATACCTGTCATTTTCAGGAGCTGGCAGGGAAAGATCCGGAAGATGTCTGTAGATGCGCCTTATGCAGCTATGACAGCAATAAAGGTTGTTATACTTTGTCCGTATGGGGTGAAGATTATAATATATATCCTGGCGAGTCTAAAATAATACGTGTTCGGGATGGTAATTCGGATATCAATACTTTTTTCGGTCTTTTCATCCTTCATTATCTCTTGACATCAAAGGCGATACTCATAAGCAAAGAATGGATATCAGAAAAAGACATCCCCGGCGGTGTTGCGTTTTTTCGTGGTCCACACGCAGTACCCACCCATTTAATCGTAGAACGATATGGAAATAATATTGCCGGATTTTCTAAGAAATGCGAGCAACTTGATGGCATTACACTACAAATGGCGGATCAAGCATACTCCTTTAGAATAGCACCTCGCATTCCTGTTGCAGTTCTACTATGGGAGGGAGATGATGAATTTCCGGCTGAATCAAAAATATTATTCGATAGAAAAATTGCAGAACATCTGGCGCTTGATATCATCTTCGCGTTAGCTTTTGAAATATGTACAAGAATAGCGGCTTTTTCAGTCAACGGCCAACCCTAAAAAGGAGGGTGGTTGACTGAGCACTTAAACCTTCCCGGATTTACCCTCTATTTCCCAAAAGGACATACGGGAAAGCGGCACTCATCACAATCGAGGCAGAGACCGCCGTGTGCCATTGCTGCAAAATCTTTTCTCGTGATCTTTTCTCCTGCCAATACCATAGGCAAAACCAGGTCAAGGATGGTGGTCCTGTGGAAAAGGACGCAGGCAGGCAGTCCCAGAACAGGGATGTCCCCGAAACGCCCATATAAAAACATGGCCCCGGGAAGGACAGGTGTGCCATAGACCACGTCTTCGGCCCCGGCTTCTGCTATGGCCACTCGGGTTATGTCGTCCGGGTCAACACTCATGCCCCCGGCCACTATGACCATTTCCGATCCCTTTTCAAGCAGATCTTTGATTTGTCCCATGATCACTGTCTTGTCGTCGGGTGAAAATGAAGTTCCTATGATGTCGCATCCGAATGACTGTAGTTTTTTTCTGACGATAGGTGCGAATTTGTCATCAATGAGCCCACTGTAAACTTCATTCCCGGTGATAATTAACCCGGATTTGGGCTGTGACAGGGGTTTGACGGAAAAAATCCCACCTGCTTTTTCAGCGACCTCCACGCCTGCAACAAGATTTTTTTCATCAATAATCAAAGGGATGGCCCTTGCCGCGGCTACGATATCCCCCTTTTCCACTATACTATTGGTGTGTCTGGACGAGCAGCAGATATCGGGAACAAGGTTGATCGCCATAAGGGCATCCACGTCCACCTTCAGAAGACCCCTGTGTGCGGCTCTAAGGGAGATCTTCCCCTCCGAGGGATTTGGTTCAAAAATAACGCCATGTCCTGTTAATGCTGCACAGAGCCTAATCGCAGCATCGTCTTCGTGGACCTCCTCGGACTCAAGATGCAGTACAAACAGATGCTCCTTACCCACTCTCCTTAAGTGGGGCAGGTCCTCTTCTGATATAATGTGTCCTTTCTTAAATGCCGGTCCCTTAAACTGTCCCGGTCTGATTTCCGTGATATCATGAGCTAAAATGGTTCCCACCGCCTGATCTATGGGAATGGGCGTTGCTGAAGACTTGAATTTGTTTGCCATGAGAATGTCCCTTCTGGAATTAATAAGCGTTCACAGCTTCAGGATCAAAAATGCAAAAAAATACTCTACATTGAAATATCTTGTCAAGAAGTGGATGTTTTGTATACAATAAATTTGCTGGTTTCGTAAAAAGTCTCCAAGGCCGTCACTCCCGCGAACGCGGGAATCTCCCGCGGCGGGATTGGTCCCCCTGGATTCTAATTCAACACCGGCTCTATTTTATTGTTGCCGTTCCCAGATTTCCTTTTGCCTTGACAAGTTTTGGAGCCCTTGATAATAGTTACTTTGTAGCTAAATCATAGCCATGTTGAGTATCGATTTTGAACCTAAGTCCTCTGATTTCTGTCTTGCCCAAGACTTAGAAAATATCGTATTGTTTTTGTTTTCCCTAACCTGAGATACTCGATCCGAAATTGTCTCTAAACCACGCCTTGGCGTGGTTCAGGCCCTAATTGCAGGAGGTCAACCTATGGATATCATACCCAAAATTATCGAAATTGTTGGCAAGGAAAACGTATTTGATGACCGCGTTGAATGCATCAGTTATTCTCGCGACCTTTCCGTTCATGAAGGGATCCCGGATGTGGTGGTCTTTGCTTTCACAACAGAGCAGATTTCTGAGATTATGCGGTTGGCCAATCAGGAAAAAGTTCCTGTTACGGTCCAGGGTTCAGGGACGGCTACAACCGGGGCATCTCTCCCTGTTGAAGGGGGGATATTGTTAGATGTTCACAGAATGAACAAGATCCTGCAGATTGATAAAGAAAATTTCTACGCAAGGGTAGGGCCGGGTGTTATTTGCAACCAGCTTAATGCCGAATTAGGCAAGCAAAATCTTATGTTCCCCCCCAATCCCGGCAGTGAGGCCATAGCCACCATAGGGGGTATGATTTCCACCAACGCAAGCGGCCACCGGGCGGTCAAATACGGCACAGCAAGGGATTATGTGAAGGCGCTCAAGGTAGTCCTGGCGGACGGGACGATCATTGAAACCGGTTTCAAGACTCCTAAATCTTCCTTTGGATATGATCTGAACCGTGTTTTTGCCAGCTCCGAGGGAACCCTCGGGGTCATCACCGAGGTTACGGTCAAGATCCAGGTTCGTCCGGAAAGCAACGCCCTTGCCCTGGCTATTTTTAACGATCTTTTTGCTGCCGGGGCTGCGGTCACCGACATAATAGGCTCGGGTATCCAGCTTACCGCTTGCGAAATCCTGGATAAATACAGTCTGAAGGTTGTGGAAAAGGCCATTGAAAGGGATATCACCGGGATAGAGGCCATGCTGATCATTGAATCTGACGGTGTAAAAGAGACCGTCGTCAAGGACATGGAGAGAATCGGAGACATATGCAAAAAGCATGGGGTAAAGGAATTCACCTGGTCTGATGACCCGGCCAGGGCAGCCGAAATTATGGAGGCACGGGGGAAATTAGTGCCGACACTCTCAAGGATCAAGCCGGGCAACAGGCTGGTTGCCATATCAGAGGATCTGGGGATTCCTCCTACCAAGATCCCGGAA
>DAOVUP010000110.1 GCA_030632525.1 Desulfobacteraceae bacterium
AGTACCTTGAAGTTAATTCCCAATTCCTTGGTGTATTCCTCGAAGTAGGCGCGGACAAGATCCGGTTGAAATACATCATTTCCGGCCGGAACCGGGGTGTGTGTGGTAAAGACAGTGCTGGCTAAGACAGTCTCCCTGGCAGCATCGAAGGACATCCCCTTTTCCTTTCTCAGGATGTTGATTCGCTCTAATGCTGAAAAGGCCGAGTGGCCTTCATTCATGTGGGCGACACTGAGCTCGATCCCCAACGCCTTGAGGGCACGCACCCCGCCGATACCGAGAACGATCTCCTGCCTGATCCGCATCTCCCTGTTCCCCCCGTAAAGCTGGTCTGTGGTGTTGCGAAACTCGGGAGGGTTGGCAGGGACATTGGTATCAAGGAGGTAAAGGGGAACCCTCCCAACATTGGCACGCCAGATCAGAATCTTTACTGGTTCTCCCTTAAAATCCACCGAGACATTAAGGGGCATCCCTTCCTGATTCCGCACCAGTTTCACAGGCATATTGGCGAAGTCGTTGACCGGATAGGTCTCCATTTGCCAGCCGTCGGCGCTGAGGTATTGCTTGAAATAGCCCTCCTGGTACAAAAGGCCCACACCAATTAGGGGTACGTTCAGGTCGCTGGCCGATTTGAGATGGTCACCGGAGAGGACACCCAAACCTCCCGAGTAAATGCGGAGGCACTCGGCTAAGCCAAACTCGGCAGAGAAATAGGCTACCTGAAAGGGCACTTCGGGGCAGTAATCCCCGGACTGAACACGGGGTTGAGAGAGGTATCGGTCAAAGTCCTGGCCCAATCTCTCTAATTGGGCCACAAATCCCTGGTCGCGAGACAACTCGTCTAAGCGGTCCTGGCTGATAAGACCCAACATGAACACCGGATTATGCCCGCATTCCACCCACAGACCCGGGTCAAGGCGCTGGAACAGATCCCATAATTCGTCCTTCCAGCTAAAGCAGAGGTTATATGCCAGATCCCTCAGGATCTCTAATCGGGGAGGGAGGTTGGGGACAACATTGTATTTGACTTTTGCTTTCATGTATTTTCCTAAGATAATGGTTCAAGGTTCAAAGTTTAAGGTTCAAGGTTTCCTGCTGAAAGTTGGATTCACGGCTATGTAGTGTCCATCCAGAAATGAGTCCCGCCAGCAGCGGGATTCGCAAGGTCAAGAAAATAGCCATTCATGGACGGACACTATGCAAAATTCTCCCTTGTCACCAGGGTAATCCCACGAGGGGTAACGGTAAAACGCTCCCTGTCCTGCTTGGGATGATACCCTATTTCGCTGTTAGGCGGGATAACAACCCCTTCAGCAATAATGGCCTTCTTGATACGGGCGTGGCGCCCGATAACTACATTTTCCAAGATAACGGATTCATCTACCGAGGCCCAGCTTTGAACAAAAACATTATATGACAGCACACTGTTTCGGACCAGCGCCCCGCTGATGATCGATCCGTGTGCCACTAGGGAATCAAATACCTGGCCAACCCTTGGTTTGCTGCCTGATTCCCGTGCAAATACGGTTTTTACCGGCGGATACTGGCGTTGATAGGTTCGTATGGGCCAGTGCCTGCCATACATGTTGAAATATGGATCAACACCTGTCAGGTCCATGTTGGCATTCCAGTATGAATCCAAGGTTCCAACATCACGCCAATAGGCCGAGTCGCGGATGCTTTCAACCGATTTCTCCCGTCGTATACCCTTGGTGTCGGTATAGGCTATGATGTCGGGGATCTTGTTTTCTCTGCGGTAGGGATAGGCCATGACACGGTGGGTTTTGAGGATGCCGGGCAGGAGGTCCTTGCCGAAATCGGGCCGGTCGTCCCTTTGTAGCAGGTCAATCAGGACCTGCGTTTTGAATATATATATCCCCATGGAGGCCAGGACATGGTCGGAGTCTCCGGGGATGGTCTTCGGTTTTTTGGGCTTTTCCTGAAAGCCCTTGACCCGGAATTGTTTGTCTACCTCCAAGATCCCGTACTGGCCGGCCATCTCCTTGCCCTGCTCTATGACGGCGATGGTTACATCTGCCTTATGGGTCTCATGATATCTCCTAAACCGGGCGTAGTCCATTTTATAAACATGGTCACCGGAAAGGATGAGTACGTGTTCCGGGGACTCCTCTTCAACGAGGTAGAGATTCTGGCGTATGGAGTCTGCTGTTCCCTGATACCACTTTTCGCCGGCCATCATCTGGGGCGGCGCTATCTTGAGATAATGGCCTAAATCGGCACTGAAGATGTTCCAGCCTCCCTCAAGATGCTGCATAAGTGTCTGGGATTTGTACTGGGGCAGGACAATGATGTTGTACACCTCTGAATTGATGCAGTTTGACAGGGCAAGATCGATGATGAGGTAAATCCCCCCAAAAGGAATGGCCGGTTTGGACCGGTTCTTTGTCAGTGGCATCAGCCTTTCGCCCTTGCCTCCTGCCATTACGACTGCTAACGTTTTCTTCATCTCCTTTTCTCTCCTTGTTTTCCGATGCCCGATCCTTTTGAATTTTTATTATCTTTCAGTTTAATACTAAGGTGTTCAAACTTCAATCCTAAAATCAATCATAATGATTAGACCGGATAAACCTGAACAGAAGAGGTCTCACGCAAAGACGCAAAGGCGCAAAAAAAGTTTACAGACTATTCCATGGGGTAAAATTTAGGGATTGAGGAGTTGAGAAAAATTTCCTCATGCTTCCTGGAGTGGAGGAGGGGAATATTTGGTTTATTGACAAGATAAGGCTTCGAGGTTATGTTGGCCCTTCCATAATTTCTTAGGGTCTTTTCTCAATATTAAAAAGGCAGGAGCGAAATGAATTACCCAAACATGTTCCATATACGTCAGGTCTTTGATGCGCCCAAGATTTTAGATATAGAAGATGCGCTTGATCGAGAGCTGGAATCGGTTCAGATCAAATCATTGTTGAAGAAGGGGGCACGGATCGCCATTACAGCCGGGAGCCGGGGTACGGCCAATATTGACCTGATCCTGCGGCGCCTCGTCCGCATCCTGAAAGAAAATTCAGCGAAACCCTTTCTTGTCCCCACCATGGGCAGCCACGGCGGGGGAACTGCCGAGGGTCAGATAGAGGTCCTGGAAAGTCTCAATATCACCGAGGAATCGATCGGGGCCCAGATCATTTCATCCATGGATGTGGTGGAGATAGGAAAATCTCGATTTGGATTTCCCGTGATGGTGGACAGGCATGCCGCAGAGGCAGACGGCATTATCGTTTTAAACCGGATCAAACCCCATACCGAGTTCGAAGGTCCTATAGAGAGCGGACTCATGAAGATGATGGCCATAGGGATGGGAAAACACAGGGGCTGTCTTGAGGTCCATAAGCAGACCGTTAACTTCGGGTATCGAGAGGTTATTCCGGAGATTGGCGGGGTTATCCTGGAAAATCTTCCTGTCCTGTTTGGAATAGGAATTGTGGAAAACATCTATGACGAAACCGCCATTATCCGGGCTGTTCCTTCGACCCGATTCCTGTCAGAGGAGAAAAACCTGCTGGCTGAGGCCAAGAGGCTAATGGCCAGACTCCCCTTTGACAAGATAGACGTCCTTGTTGTAGATAAAATGGGCAAAAACATCAGTGGAACGGGAATAGACACCAATGTTATCGGGAGGATCATGTTCATTGGCGAAAAAGAACCTGAACATCCAAAGATTACCCGTGTTGTTGTTCTGGATCTGACCGGGGAATCCCATGGAAATGCGGTCGGTATCGGTCTCGCTGACTATGCGACCCAGAGGCTGGTCAGCAAGGTAGACCACGCAGTTACGGCAATAAATTGTATCACGGCAATGACCCCGGAAAAAGGACGAATCCCTATTGTTTTGAAGACAGATAAAGAGGCTGTTGAGGCCGCATTGAACACTATCGGGGCTGTGGAACCGGATAAGGCCCGGGTGATTCACATAAAGAATACTCTGGAAATCGGAGAGCTGGAGGTTTCCGCAGCCTTTATGGAAGAGTTTGAGAAAAGGGAAGAGTTGAAACTAATCGAAAAATTAGGGCCTCTCTCTTTTGACAGCCAGGGAGTGCTTAGCCCGGTAAGAGTGAAATTGGATTAAGGAGACTTTATATGATTTCAGATTCAATAGTTGGTGAGTTCCGCTCAATTGTGGGTGATGAATGGTTCCTTGATACACCAGAGGACCTTGCTGTCTATTCCTACGATGGTTTTTTGCCGGAATTCAAACCGTCAGGGGTGATCGTTCCGGGAAACAGGGATGAGATTTCAAAGATCATGATGGTTGCGAATCGGGAAAAGATAAATATCATCCCGAGGGGGGCCGGCACCAATATTTGCGGGAGCTCTGTTGCGAGAGAGGGGGGTATTATTATCGCCTTCCACCGGCTGAACAAGATTTTGGAGATCGATCCTGAAAGCATGTGTGCGGTTGTTCAACCGGGCGTGGTAAACGCTGACCTGCAAAAGGCCGTGGCCGGATATGGTCTTATGTATCCACCAGATCCTGCCAGTATGTTTGTCTCGACCATAGGAGGCAACGTTGCCCTGAATGCCGGTGGTCCCAGGGGTGTAAAGTATGGGGTAACAAGGGACTATCTCTTAGGTCTTGAAGTGGTACTGCCCTCTGGGGAGATAATTAATACAGGGGGTAAAGCCCTGAAAAATGTGAGCGGATACGATCTCACACGGCTCATGTGTGGCTCTGAAGGGACCTTAGGTATCTTAACAGAGATAATTGTAAGATTAATCCCCTCGGCGCCTGCCAGGGCAACGCTTCAGGCCATCTATTCAAACCTTGACGATGCTGCAACCACTGTGTCGGCCATCATCGGCTCAGGTATTGTTCCCGCCACCTTAGAGCTGATCGACAGAACCGTTCTTGATGTGATAAGCGATTACGGCGGTGCCCGTTTCTCAAAGGAGGCTGAGGCATTGCTTCTGATAGAGGTGGATGGCGAGGATGTTCTGGTTGAGGCACAGGGAAAAAGGATCGAGGAATTCTGCAGGGAAAGAGGGGCTGTCCAGGTAGAAAGGGCGACCACCCCGGAGGAGGCGGAGAAACTCTGGCAGGCAAGAAGGACTGCATTTGGTGCTGTCGCAAGTCTCAGACCCAATTGTATTGTTGAGGACGCAACCGTGCCGGTGAAGATGCTGCCTGCAATGATAAGAAAGATCGTTGAGATCACGAATAAATATGATTTGAAGATCGGTGTCCTGGCCCATGCCGGTGATGGGAATCTTCACCCCTTGATCATGACCGATCTTCGCGACAGGGAAGAGATGGCGCGAATCGATAAGGCGATGGAGGAGCTGTATGAGGCGGCGATCGGTATGGGAGGCACACTTTCAGGGGAGCACGGCATAGGGATTGCCAAAGACAGGTTTATGAGAATGGAGTTCAACGAGGCCTCCATAGAACTGATGCGTGGAATCAAGCGGGTCTTTGACCCCAACAATATCCTCAACCCCGGGAGCTTTCTCAATCCCTGAATTCCTCAATTCTTCAATTCCTAAATTCGCAGTTAAAGTGAGAAAAAAATGATACCAAAAAATATTTCAGATGAATTTGATCAATGTATAAAGTGCGGGCTTTGTCTGGCGACCTGTCCTGTTGGTAAAGAACTTTTTTTGGAGAAGTTCACGCCGAGGGGAAAGGTACAGTTGGCCAAGCACTATGCTGCGGGAGATCTGGAGATAAGCGAGCATTATCGCGACATTTTTTCAAAATGCCTCCTCTGTGGGGCCTGCTCTGTGACATGCCCCAGTGGTGTTGAACTGAAAGAGGTTCTTGTTGGTATGCGGGAGGAAATTGTCAAGAAGGGGGGCATCCACCCGAATCTTGAGCCTGCCATGCAATCGCTTTTTGTCAACCATAATATCTCTGATGAGGAGAATAACGAGCGAGGAGACTGGCGGGATGATATAAACGAACCCCCAAATCATATGTACGAGAGGGAGCGGGCAGAGGTAGTATATTTTGTTGGCTGCGTTTCCTCCTTCTTTCCTATGGTACAGTCAATTCCTCAAAATATGGTCCGTATCTTAGAGGCGGCTGATGTGGACTTTACTATCCTCGCAGAGGAAGAATGGTGCTGCGGTTTCCCGTTGATCGGCGC
>DAOVUP010000154.1 GCA_030632525.1 Desulfobacteraceae bacterium
AAGAGTGAGAAAAAAGAGATGGGGATCGCGTATTATTGATCTTGATATTCTTCTCTATGAAAATCGTGTGATTGACGAAAAGACCTTGACTATTCCTCACCCGCTCATGCATATGAGAAAATTTGTCCTTATACCCATGGTTCAATTGGATCCTGATTTAATTCACCCTGTTCTTGGCAAGGCCATGTTTGAACTCCTCGATGATCTTGCTGAAGAAAGGCAGGGTATTATGCCTATAGGGAGGGCATAGATGGTAAAGTTTCTGATCCTCATCTTTCTTGGCTTTCTTATATATCGTGCGGCGCGGAGGTATATGACTCTCGGTCAAAAAACCGAACAGAGCCCAGGTGAGGGCCCTGTTGACGAGATGGTTCAGGACCCTTCCTGCATGACCTATATCCCGCGGAGGGGCGCTCAGAGAAAGGTTGTGGGCGGCAAGGAATTTTTTTTCTGCAGCAAAGAGTGCGTTGAGAAGTTTCAAAAGGAGATGAGGGAGCAACAATAGAAATTGAAGATTAGCGCTGAATAAGACTTTTTTGGGGCGCTTTTTAGAAATTAAATCCAATCCCGCCCGTGGCGGGACTAAAATCCAAAATGGGAACGGGGGGCTATATGAAATTCTTCATTGATACGGCAAATGTGGAAGAGATCAAACGGGCAAAAGATTTGGGCATGGTGGATGGTGTTACCACCAATCCCAGCCTGGTGGCCAAAGAGGGGAGAGAGTTTAAGGATCTCATAAGGGAAATTGCTGACATTGTTGACGGTCCTGTAAGCGCAGAGGTGGTTAGTCTCGATACAGAGGGGATGGTGCGAGAGGCCAGGGATCTTGCCGGGTTGGCTGATAACATGGTGATAAAAGTTCCTTTGGTAGAAGAGGGTCTAAAGGCAGTCAGCTCCTTGGCACAGGAAGGGATCAAGACCAATGTGACCCTTTGCTTTTCGCCTGTCCAGGCATTGATGGCCGCTAAGGCTGGAGCGGCATATATCAGCCCGTTTGTGGGCAGATTGGACGACATAAGTCATATTGGAATGGATCTGGTAGAACAGATCATGACTATCTATGAAAATTATGCCTTTGACACAGAGGTGATTGTTGCAAGCATACGGAATCCCATCCATGTTCTGGATGCGGCCCTCATGGGCGCAGATATTGCAACAATCCCCTTTAAGGTTATCCAACAGTTGATTAAGCATCCTTTGACCGATATAGGCATAGACAAATTCCTTGCAGACTGGAAGAAATTAGGTTGAAAATTGCCCTAAAAACAGTTCTCCAGATGGCTGTTCTTTTTTTGGCTTTCCTGCCATTTATAAGTACTCCCCTGTGGGCGGATATCTATCGCTACGTAGACAAAAACGGGGTATGGCATTTTACCAATATAAAGACAGACAGGCGATATACCATATTTATCAGGGGTACACGGCAGAACCCTGAAGTCTATATTAAGGAGTATGGTGGAATTATCAAACAGGCATCCAAACGTTTTGGAATTGATGCACACTTTATAAGGGCGATAATAAAGGCTGAATCAGGATTTGATCACAAGGCGACCTCCAGCAAGGGAGCTCAGGGTTTGATGCAGTTGATGCCCGGAACAGCGGATGATATGGCCGTCGAGGACCCCTTTGATCCGGAAGAAAATATCTTCGGCGGCGCCCGGTACTTCAGCCTCCTGTTGAAGCGTTTCAAGAACGATAAAATCTTAGCCTTAGCCGCTTACAACGCTGGTCCGGAGGCGGTGGACTCATATAATGGGGTGCCGCCTTTTCCAGAGACCAAAGCCTTTGTAAAGAGGGTAATGGATTATTATGAAACATATAATTCCAAGGCCAAATGACTTCTATCTTCGCCCTCGCATCGAATCTTCATCCCTTTCCCACCATTGACCCGGCCACCAGGATTAGAAGAAAAGAAGTGTGGATGATATGGCTTGCGGCCATACTCTCCGGGTTTTTCTTGTTTCAATCATCTATTTTGTATGCAGGACAGGATCTCCCCTGCCTGACAGACATTACATCTAAAGATGCTATTCTGGTGGCAGATCCCGATGGCAGGATTTTATATCAGAAAAACGAAGCAAAAAGATTGATACCGGCTTCAACAATAAAGATATTAACTGCCCTGGCAGCGCTCAATCACTTTGGCCCGTCTTATAAATTCCGGACGGAGTTTTATAGGGATCCCTTTCAAAGCCTCAAGGTAAAGGGATATGGCGATCCCCTTCTGACTTCCGAAGTTTTGCAGGACTCAGCAGATTATCTGTCAACAAAAATTCCGCGCTTTCAAGACCTCATACTGGATAATACCTATTTTTTCCCCCACATAAGGATTCCTGGATGCGGGAATTCAACTAACCCCTACGATGCTCCTATTGGGGCACTCTGCGCAAATTTCAACACGGTAATTTTTCGACGTGACGGAAAAGGGAGGATCATATCTTTAGAGAGACAGACGCCTATGATCCCCTTTGCCAGGGATCGAATTCGATCCCTGAGACTTGAGAGAGGGCGTCACAGCTTTTTAGATAATTCTCGAGATGCGGCCCGCTATGCAGGAGAACTGCTCTTATACTTTCTAAGAAAAAGGGGGGTGAAAAGCCAGGGCAATATCCTTTTTGGCCCTGTTGGGCCCCACGACACTCTGATATATACCTACGAATCCATCTTTACATTAGAAACAGTCGTTCAAAAAATGCTGAAGTCATCAAGTAATTTCATGGCCAATCAGATTCTTATTGCCTTAGGCGCCTCAGTTTACGGACCACCGGGGACATTAGCCAAGGGTGTCAGGGCTGTCACTGACTACGCAAAGAACAAGCTCCAGTTACAAAACATCAAAATTGTCGAGGGATCAGGGATATCGAGGCAAAACAGTATTTCCGCCCTTGAGATGTTGATCATATTGAAACAATTCAAACCGTACAGATATCTCCTCAAGAAGAATGATAACATGCTTTATAAGACCGGGTCTCTTAAGGGAATAAGGACTAAGGTTGGATATATAGGGGAATATCCCCGGGGGCCATACTATTTTGTTGTTTTTTTTAACCGGCGCAATTCTGATATGAATGCTGCGATCAATTGTGTAAAAAAGGCTATCGCCCATTAGGAGAGAAAGGAAGAATTTCCGCGGGTATGATTATTTACTGAAAAGCGCTTCAAGCGCTTTTTTTGCGTCCTGTCCCTTGCTGGCTTTTTCCAGCGACGAACCTCGCGGGATAAAATACTCGCAATAATTGGAGCGCTCCTTATCTACAACTCTCTCCGCCATAACCTCCTTGCAATCATTATAGGCATGAAGATCGTAGAACTTGCACTGCTTACAGCATCTGAGATCTCTCGAACAGTGAGGGCATTCATCATTTCTCATCACTTTCTTGTTAATTGTAAGTTTGTTCCCACAAAAGGCACAATTCATAATTTCTTTTCCTCCTTACAGAGTTTGTTAAGTGGTTGAGTAATTGAGTGGTTAAGTCGTTAACTCGTTATTATTATTCGAATTAACATCCTCTACCCAGAAATTGGGCACCCAATAAGCCTGAAACTCAAATAGTTTGATTTCACATGCTTATTTTCGAACTTAATCCCGCCTGTATTTGACAATTCAGTTGTTTGAAACTAACGTTTATCTATGGATTCAAGCAGCACGACTTTTACTTTTCTGGATCATACGGCTGATCTGGGCATCATGGTGACCGGCTCAGATCTGAGAGATCTATTTGAGAAGGCCGCTCATTCGATGATGCAGATAATGATCGAAAAGCGGCCGGCCGGAAAAACCAGTTCACTTCAACTTTCGGTCAGCGGAGAAGACTATGCCGATCTTATGGTACGCTGGCTAGGAGAAATCCTTTATTTTTTCCAAGGTGAAGGTAAGGTTGTAACCTGCACTGAAATAATTTTCATAACGCAATCCCATATTAATGCGACCCTGCAAACCGTCCCTTTCAACGCAAAACAGCATGAAGTCTTAACAGAAATCAAGGCAGTAACATATCATCGGATCGAGGTTGTCTACGAAAACGGTCGCTGGAAGGCAACGATCATTTTTGATTTGTAGTAACTGAAGCATTGAGGACCTTGTCATGACAATAAAATTAGAAAAAGTGGATGATTATAGATGGCTGATCCCCCAGACCGGTGCTATGCGTGTACCCGGGCTTGTTTTTGCAGACAGAGATCTAATGAAATCTATCCAGGATGATCAGAGTCTCACCCAGGTCGCAAACGTCGCAACATTGCCGGGCATTGTTGGGCACTCATTGGCTATGCCTGACATTCACTGGGGCTATGGTTTTCCAATAGGTGGCGTTGCAGCCTTTGATCTCGATCAAGGTATCGTCTCCCCCGGAGGGGTTGGTTACGATATTAACTGCGGATGCAGGCTCATAACGACCGTGCTCCGGGCCGATGAAATCAGACCCCTTATTAAAGAGATGGTTTCGGCCCTGTTCAAGAACATCCCAAGCGGGGTAGGGTCAACCGGGATTGTTCATCTGTCTAAATCAAAAGAAACCGAGGTAGCTGTTAAGGGGGCTGCCTGGGCCGTCAAAATGGGTTTTGGCACTGCCGAGGATTTGGAAAGAACAGAAGATCGTGGCACCATGGAGGGGGCCGATCCATCAGTTCTTAGCGAACGGGCAATCAAAAGGGGACAGAACCAGTTGGGAACCCTTGGGTCAGGAAATCACTTCCTCGAAATCCAGGTCGTCGATCAGATTTATGACAAGGAAAAAGCCTCCCATTTTAACCTGTTTGAAGGCCAGGTCACTATTTTCATCCATTCAGGTTCCCGGGGTTTTGGTCATCAAATATGCGATGATTTTCTGAAGGAGATGATCAAATCTAATGCTAATGGGCAAGAATCGTTTCGACTTCCCGACAGGCAGTTAGCCTGTGCTCCTTTGGAATCAGCCCTGGCCCGGCGCTACCTCGCTGGGATGGCTTGTGCTGCCAATTACGCCTGGGCTAACCGCCAAGTCCTGATGCACTTGACCATAGAGACCCTCTTGAAGACACTTTCAATAAGGCCGGAGGAGTTAGGGATGAAACTCCTTTATGATGTGTGTCATAATATCGCCAAGAAAGAGCAACACCTCATAGATG
>DAOVUP010000109.1 GCA_030632525.1 Desulfobacteraceae bacterium
CATCACCTCACCGTGGGCGAAATTGAGGACATCTGTTGCCTTAAAGATCAGCGCGAAACCCACCGCGATCATGGCGTAGATACAGCCCACGGCGATACCGCTCAAAAGCAGTTGCAAAAAAAATGTTAGCTCCTCTCCCAAGTTATACCCTTTCAAAAAAGTTTTGGCGCTTCGAACGCCGAGATTAATTCAAGGAGAACTCAACTCCTATACATCCTCTCGATCAAATCACTGAACTTCTCTTCGACGGTAGCCCTTCTGACCTTCATTGTGGCGGTCAGTTCCTCATCATCGTGATCCAGTTCTTTATGGAGGATAGTAAACTTCTTAATGGTTTCCACATTAGCCAAACCCCTGTTGACCTCTCCCACCTCTCCCTTTATGAGATCATAGATCTGTTCGTTCTGGGCGAGACTTTTATAAGTGGTAAAGAGAATTCGGTTGGATTGAGCCCAGTTGGATACGTTTTCCAGCTCAAGTTGAATAAGTGCCGTGAGAAACTTCCGCCTGTCTCCTATTACAATGGCCTCTTTGATGTATAGACTGAATTTGAGCCTGTTTTCAATCTCAGAAGGCGTGATATTCTTCCCTCCTGAAGTGATGATGATGTCCTTCTTTCTATCCTTTATCAGCAGGTGTCCCTTTTCGTCAATTTCTCCCACATCCCCCGTGTAAAACCACCCGTCACGGACTGCCTCGGCAGTGGCCGTGGGGTTTTGATAATAGCCGCTGAATACAGAATCCCCCTTCAGGAGAATTTCACCATCCTGGGCGATCTTACATTCGATTTCGTCAAAGACCTTTCCAACATTCCCCGGTCTTATATCGTTACCTAGTTGTACTGAAACCATACCGCTCATTTCAGTCATCCCGTAAGATTCCTTGACCCATACACCTATGGCATGAAAAAATCCAATCACATCGGGTGAAAGGGGGGCGGCGCCGGTATAGAATAGCCGGCCCCGCAAAAGGCCCAACTTTTTTCTCAAATGCCTGAACATGGCGAGGTACGCCATGGCATATAGTAGTTTCCAATGGACGGGAACCTCCTTTCCCTCCCATCGAAATCTGGCAACCCTCTCCCCTATGGGGATAGATCGGTTGAAGATCCATCGTTTCAACCAGAAGGCATCCTGCAGCTTTATCATGATATTGGAGTGCATCTTCTCCCAGATCCTGGGCACATTCAAAAAGGCCGTGGGAGAGATCTCAGCAAGGTCTTCCTGGAGGGTATCTATCCCCTCCGCAAAGTTTATGCAGTGGCCTGACCTCATTTGAAAGAAGAGGGAGAACATCCGTTCGGCCACGTGGCAGAGGGGCAATGACGATACCAGAGAGTCATTTTCAAAGAACGGCTCCTTGGAGAACATGGCATCAGTCATAGACAGGATGTTCAGGTGAGAGAGCATAGCACCTTTGGGGGGACCTGTGGTACCTGACGTATAGACGATCAGAGCTATATCCTCCGGCATGGTCCTTGATGCCAGGCTTTCAAAGTACCCGGATTTCTCTATGGCCACCCTTTCTCCGAGTTTCTCGACATGGTCAAAACTCATGATCATGGGATCTTCGTAGTGTCTGAGGCCCTTCATGTCGATAACGATGATTTTTGTGAGGAGAGGCAGGTCTGACTTCACTACAAGGACCTTGTCCGCCTGCTCCTGATCCCTGACGACTATGTAACGGGAATCAGAATTATCCAGGATATAATATACCTGGGGCGCCGTATCTGTTTGATAAATCCCGACGGTTATGGCCGATGCAAATTGGATAGCAATGTCAGCATAGAGCCACTCAGGGCAGTTATCTCCCAAAATGGAAACCGTATCACCGCGATTCAGCCCCAATTCCATCAGGCCCAGACAGACATGACTGACATGTTTAGAGTAATCCAGCCATGTAATCCTTTTCCATATGCCGAGGTCTTTTTCCCGCAGAGCTACTCGATCTCCGAAACGTCTCACATTATCCAGGAACAGCTTCGGCAAGGTATCAGATGGCATGTCTATTCCTCACCCAGGTAGGCCTTGATGACCTTGGGATTTCTTGCAATCACTTCGGGCGTTCCCTCTGCGATCTTTTGCCCGAAATCCAGGACCATTATCCTATCTGCCAGATCCATCACGACCCCCATATCGTGTTCCACCATCATGATTGTCATGCCCATCTCTTCTCTGATATCTATGATGAAACGGGCCATATCCTCTGTTTCCTCAACATTCATACCGGCAGTCGGTTCATCAAGAAGGAGCACCTTTGGATCCATTGCTAGGGCCCGTCCCAGTTCAATACGTTTTTGAATTCCGTAAGGAAGGCTCCCCACCCTCATTTTCCGGACGCGTTCTATTTCCAGGAACTCAATAATCTCTTCTACTTTCTCCCGATTAGAGATCTCTTCCCTGCATGCCCTTCCATAAAACAGGGCGCCGGAGAGGAAACTTGCCCCGATTTGCATGTGTCTTCCTAACATCAGGTTCTCGATGACGGTCATGTTGGTGAAGAGTTCGATATTCTGGAAAGTGCGGGCAATCCCTGCTTCGGCAATCTTGTTCGGTTTCAGATTTCTCAGACTTTGCCCTTCAAGGAGTATCTCTCCACGGTCAGGGGGGTAGATTCCGAAAACAGAGTTGAACAGGGTTGTCTTTCCTGCACCATTTGGCCCGATGATAGCGGCCAGCTCCCCTTTTAGAACATTGAAGTTAACCCCGGACAGGGCCACTATGCCTCCAAAAGAAACGGATATCTCTTTTATCTCTAAGTGAGTAACTTGTTCCATCCCCTTCACCTCAGGAAAGCCACCTCTTCCTTCTCTTATAATGCTTTACTTCGGAGTAGCGCTTTCTCTTGGATTCCTCAGTGATGCCCAGGTAGAATTCCTTTACGTCCTCATTCTCTTTGAGCTTTTCGCTCTTACCGTCAAGTACGATCTTACCGTTTTCCATTATATAGCCGTAATGAGCCAGTTCCAGGGCCTGTTTTGCGTTCTGCTCCACTAAGAGAAGTGCGGTGCCTTGATCGCGGTTGATATCCTTCAGGATGGTAAATATCTCCTTTACCACCAGAGGTGCAAGACCCAACGATGGCTCATCAAGCATCATAATCTTAGGCCTCGACATCAAGGCCCTGGCAATGGACAACATCTGCTGCTCGCCACCACTCAAGAAGAGGGCCCTTTGGGATGATCTACTGCCTAAGATTGGAAAGTAGTCTACCACCTTAATATGATCCGCCATAATTTCTATCTTATTTTTGCGAGTGTGAGCACCCGCCAGGATATTCTCAGAGACGCTCAGGTCTGTAAAGATCCGCCTCCCTTCCGGTACGTGTGAGATCCCTAAACAGACGATCTCTTCCGGGGCCTCACCGCTGATTATCCTGCCCATGAACTCTATGCTGCCGTCGGTGATGTCGCCGTTTTCATAATCCAAAAGGCCGGATACGGCCTTCAGGGTGGTTGTCTTACCTGCTCCGTTTGCGCCCAAAAGCGCGACGATTCCTCCCTCCGGGACCTCCATGGAGATCCCTTTGAGGACAAGAACGACATCGTTAAATACTATCTCCAGGTTATTTATGATGAGATATCGGTCCATATCCCTTTGGCATAAATTCTCAAAAAGTCTGGGGTTAATTGAACATTCAACCGCACCTTTTTACGTTTTAACGTGATGCGTGACGCGTGATATGTGATTCACGTTTCACTTTTCACGTTTCATTCTTCACGTTTCATTAATCTCCTCACTATTTAAGGAGGTTTCTGGCCACTATAAGCTTTTCTATTTCGGTTGTCCCCTCATAAATCTCCGTTATCTTGGCATCCCTGTAAAGCCGTTGAACCTTATAGTCCGAGTAATAACCGTAGCCCCCGTGCATCTGAAGGGCCATGTCAGCACACTTCACTGCCATCTGCCCGCAAAATGATTTGGCTGCGGCAATAAGCTTGTGGTCAATAATGCCTTGATCAATCTTCCATGCTGCCTCATAGTAGAGATTTCTACCTGCCTTGATCCAGGTAAACATATCGGCAATCTTGAACTGGGTTGACTGAAAGGTGGCAAGCGGCGCCCCGAATACGATCCTCTTCTTCACATATTTTACGCTTTCCTCTAAGGCTGCACGGGCTATCCCCACTGCCTGCGCGGCAGCGCCTATTCTGTTATGGTTGAACAGATACGTGGCCTGGGCAAAACCGTTCCCCAGATCTCCAATTAGATTGCTGCGTGGCACCCTCACGTCGTTGAAGGAGAGTTCGGCTGTTTCAGATGCCCTGATTCCCATTTTTCCTTTCAAGGGTGTTGCCTCAAACCCAGGCCTGTCGGTCTCCATCATGATCATGCTGTGCCGTCTATGTCTGTCATCGTTGTCTGGGTCGGTCTGGACAAAACAGAGGACATGATTTGCCCTGATTCCGTTGGAAATAAAAATCTTGGAACCATTGATGATGTATTCATCCCCCTTTATAACAGCAGATGTATGCGCTGCGGCCAGATCGGAGCCCGCATCGGGTTCGGTCAGGGCAGTTGCCATAATGGCGTTACCGGTCACCAGCGGAGGAAGATATCTCTTTTTCTGCTCTTCTGTGCCAAACTCATCTATGACCTCCGCCCCAAAGGCAGAGGTCCCAATGGTTATGGCAATCCCCGGATCAACAACATTAAATTCCTCCATTATGAGGCTGGCATCGAAACTGCCCATCCCCGGTCCGCCATACTCTTCTTTGATAAAAACCCCTACAAAGCCCAACTCTGCCGCCTTCTGAAAGATGGCCTCGTCAAAGGACTCGTCTCTATCAAATTCCTCCGCCCTTTCCTGAAACTCCCCCTCCGCAAACTCCTTAGCGGCCATTACTATATCTTGCTGTTCGTTGCTCAGTTCAAAATCCATCTCTAATCTCTCAGACCTCATTGGCCCTTTCAGTTGACGTCCTGATTACAGGGACAACCTCAAGACCAACCGGGACTATTCGAGCTTCGCGTAAAAGGATTGACGCCTAAGTTTTTCTCCATAAACCCGTATGCCTTCTTGCATCTTTCAATCTCTTGTTTGACAGCAACCAGGTAGATTTCGGAGGCAGATTCTCCGGTTTGGATACTCTTAAGAATTGATTCTCCCGCGGCCTTCCCGGTTATCAAGGCAGAGGTGATTCCTTCCGCACAACGGTTGAACCCGCCAGCCTCCCCCACCAGAAACACGTTTTCTTTTCCAGTCAAGAAATTATCAACGGCCGGCATGTCATGGACCACACACCCATAGTTTGCGACCGTCTCATCAATGACCAGGGAATGTCTTTCCTGAAGATACCCGCAAAATACATCGAAATATTCTTTGACAGGCTTACCTTGTCCGCAACCGTTTGTGACGACGATCCTGCCATCTTTCAAAAAAACACCTCCAAAACAACCGGTCAACTTTTCATCATAAAAGGCGTGCAGCCATCCAGGTTCCAGGTCAATTTTTCCAGCATACCACTCTTCATAATTAAAAAACAGCCCGAGGCCTCTGTCAAAACCAGGGAAGAGGGTTCGCCTGACCCGTGATAGCGTACCATCCGCTCCCACAAGATAGTTTGTCCTCACTTCAAATTCATGACCGTTCATGGCCACCCTCAGGAGGATTTCATCACCCTGCTTCATGCAGCTCTTGAAACTGCACAGGTCAACCAGGGCGGCATCACTCCGACTGCACAGCCATTTATCCAGCCCGGAACGCTTCACACTTATCCCGTCAGTTTCACGGTTTCTTCTGCTGAAGGCCATTTCAACAAAAGGGCTGTCCATGTCCATATAGGAACGAACTCCTTTGACGCTCAAAGGCCTGCTGTATATGTCTTGAGGAATATCCCCGAAAATCCCGGAGATGAATCTGAGGGCGCTTGGGAAAAGCATGCCGCTGCACATCTTGTGTCTGGGCAACTTCTTTTTCTCTAAAATCAAAGTCTGAAACCCTTGTCCGCTCAGGGCCATGGCAGTTGAAGCGCCCGCCGGTCCAGAGCCCACAATTACTACGTCATATTTCTCCTTAAGAGCAGTTTGTCTATTTTTCATTACCCACCGCAATATCTGGAGATCCAGGCTTCTTTATCTTTTAGACATGACAGATTCACGCTGCCTA
>DAOVUP010000064.1 GCA_030632525.1 Desulfobacteraceae bacterium
CTATGTGGTCGGTGACGCGGCAGGCGCGCCCTATCTGGCCCATAAGGCCATTGCCCAGGGCATTGCCGCAGTGGACCATATGCTCGGCTTGAACCCTGACGGCCGGCCTGAGATTGTCCCTAACTGCGTGTACGGAGATCCTGAAATAGGCTCTGTCGGGCTCACCGACACCCAGGCCAAAAAGAGAGGGTACAAGGTAAAAATGGGTGAATTTTATTTTGTGGGAAACGGCCGTGCCGGGACCATGGGGAAAGACGAGGGCCTGATTCTAGTCGTTTCGGAGGCCGAAACCGGCACTGTTTTAGGTGTCCACATTATGGGCCCCCGGGCAACTGAACTCATCTCTCTCGGTGTGATGACCATGAAAAATGGGATTGACATAGACGGGATCAAGAAAACCGTGTTGCCGCATCTGACCTTTTCAGAGTCCTTTTTTGAAGCTGCCCTGGCAACGACCGGGGAAGCCATTCATCAGGTCCAGGACAACTGAAAAAATGAGCCCAAAAAATGACACTCTCCCTAATCCTGGAAGCATTGAGGCGTTTTTGGATATTCTGAGAGAAAAAGGCCGTAAGGCGGGGAGGACGTTACGCAAGGTTGTCATTAATAATGACGGTAGCGGAGAAGTAGAATACGAAGCCAGGAATCCTTGGGAGTCTCTCGTCATTCTATCACCAGACCTGTCAGACCTCTTTTGTAGGTTTCCACAAGGTCCGGATGCCAACATGTTTCTTGAAAACGCCGTTATCCGAAAAAAATGCACCAAGTGTTTTCTTCACCAGAGGGAAGTTACTCCTGCGGACCTGTGATCCTCTCATTTTCCTGCTGAAGATTTTTTTGAGTATCCCAAAAAATGTCCCTTTAGTGATATTGACCTATCACTGATTTTATTGCTTCTTGGATGTGTGGGCATCAACATGTTTTGAATCCTGGGAAAAATTGCTGCTGGTTTTCTTTCCCAAGACATTTAATTTTGAAATTGAGGGGGTGATAAAGATGGTCCTTTTAGCCCAATAAAACCTTAATTAAAGCCCTAATCTTTTTTCTAAAAGGAGGAATATCATGAAACTGACACAGCTTATGAAAATTGCGGGAATCTTTATCATTGCGCTGATTTTTTTCGCCGGCGCATCATCAGTGGCACTGGCCGACAAGGCGCCTTACAAGGTTGGTGTCAACCTTGCACTCACAGGACCGCTTGCAGGTTTAATGACCTACATTAAGAACGGGCTGATTCTCGAGCAGGACCGCATCAATGCCCAGGGCGGCATTGACGGGCATCCACTCGAATTGATATTCGAGGATAGCGGGCTGGATATCACCAAAGCCGCCAATATCCACCGGAAGTTTGCCCGGAACAAGGAGATAAAAGCGATTATCGGCCCCCTGTTCAGCACGGCCACACCCACCTTAACACCGATTGCCGACAGGGAGAAAATTCCTGAGATCGTTCTTTGCCCAAGTTCACCCATAGAGCGCAAAAGGAAACCCAAATGGGCCTTCTATATTGCCCACGGGGATCCTATTGTGGCGGCTCGTGTATTGGACCTGGCCGAGGCACGGGGATACAAAAAAATCTTCATCTTTCATGATCAAGATCCATGCTATATTGGCATTGCAAACAACATGAAAACGCTCGGGAAGAAAAAGGGCATAGAGGTTCATATCAGCAAGGAAACCTTTCAAACTACTGACACGGACATGACACCTCAGATTCTCAAGATCAAAGGTCAGTTGAAAGACTATGACGCTCTCTTTCTCGATACCAACGGCGCCACGGGATCTGTGGTGATGAGAAACCTTCGGACCCAGGGGGTCGACATACCGGTCCTTGCCCCCCACGGCTGGGGTTTTGGCTTTACCCTCGGTATGGGGAAGGAAGCGGTCGAGGGTGTGGAACTGGTCTCAGGCAAGGCCTGTGTGACCGCTCAATTAGATGATACGGATCCGCAAAAAGAGGTGATTGTAGATTTCGACAAGCGGATGAAGGCCCGCTGGAACGGTATGCCGGCCGAGCAGCTCTCGGGTCACAGCTATGATGCCATCTGGATACTTCATGACGCCTTTAAGAGGGCGGGAGAAAATCCCACCCGTGCACAGCTTAGAGATGCCATTGAAAAAACCAAAAACTTCGTTGGAGTCACTGGGATTTACACTTACACCCCAACGGATCATGAAGGGCTGACCAAGGACGCCTTGGAGTTCATCGTGATAAAGGACAACAAGTTCAAACGCCTTAAACTGGCGAAGTAAAAAGTATATGAATAACAAATAGGTAGTGTCCGAACGAAAACTAGGATTTCTTGTTCAGATCAAGGAAGGCGTCCCGCTATCGGCGGGATTAACCGAAGGAATACATTGAGTATTTCGAGGCTTAAAATTTGAGTCTGACGCACATATGGGCAAAAAAGACAGTTTTCGTTCAGGCACTAGGTAAGTCCCGTCGGGATTAGGCCAATCCGGCCACAGGCGGGGCTTGACCGCTTAAACGAGGACTGGGAGCAAGAACAGATGGGACGGTTCCTTGTTCTGGCGTCTTGAAACAAACCTTAAGGGAACCTGGGAAAAGGCAATGTCCGGAGTTCTTATTATTCAGTTCGTCATTGTCGGAATCTCCATGGGGGCGGTGTATGCCCTGATTGCCCTTGGTTTCACAACCATCTTCAGGGCATCCAACATCGTCAATTTCGCCCAGGGTGAGTTCGTCATGTTAGGGGGGCTGCTGACCAATTTCTTCCTCCTGACCTGCGGTTTCGCCTATCCGCTTTCGGCTGTACTGGCCATAATGGGGGTAGTTCTTGTGGGAATTGGCCTTCAAGTCCTTGTCATCCATCCCATCCGGCAGGCCGGAATTCTCATTATGATCATGGGCACCCTTGGGGCATCCATGGTCATCAGCAATATCCCGGTTCCCATCAGTTTTCTCCCGAAACTCGGTTACCTCAGAGATCCTTTCGTGCTTCCGCCCATTACGACATCCATCGAATCAGTGGCCATTGCCGGGGCGAGGATATCCACCCAGCGCCTCTGGGCTATTGCCGCCTCTTTGGTGCTTCTCGGGGTCTTGTACTATTTTTCCAACTACACCCGCACCGGAAAAGCAATGGAATCGAGCGCCACAGACCCCCTGGCGGCCCAATTAGTTGGAATTCGAGTGGAGAGAATGGTCCAATATTCCTTTGCCATCAGCGCGGCGGTGGGCGCTGTGGGAGGTATTCTGATCACGCCCATTTTCAATATGGCATTCAATTCCGGGGCGCTCCTCGGCCTGAAGGGTTTTGTAGCCGCTGTTTTAGGAGGCTGGGGAAAGATCTCCGGGGCTGTTTTGGGCGGATTCGTGTTGGGAGTGGTGGAAAGCCTCTGCGTGGGGCTAATCCCGGAATACGGATCCCGCTACCAGCAGATGTGGGCCTTCATAATCCTTATTGCCATCCTCTATTTCCGTCCCAAAGGGATCTTAGGCTCTGAGGCGGTGGAGTAAGGTCGTGAGATATCTCCTCAGGAATACCAATTTGCGGATCGCCCTGTTTCTGGCGGTCATTCCGCTATTTCTACCTGAGAACCTATTTCCAGTTCTCTGTCTCGGGGCTATCTATTCCATCGCTGCATTGGGCATGAGTCTTCTTTTGGGTTATGCCGGGCAGATCTCATTAGGGCATGCCGCTTTCATAGGTATCGGCGCTTACACAACCGCCATTCTAACGACCCAGTTCAACTGGCCTGTGCTGGCGGCCTTTGCTGCAGCCATCTTTGTATCTTCGGTCATTGCCTATATCATAGGAAAGCCGATCCTCAAGACCAAGGGATTTTTCTTAGCCCTGGCCACCCTTGGCTTTGGTGAGATTTTCTTTGTTTTCACGAGCCGGACAGATCCTGTTATCGGTGGCCTTGTGGGCATCGGCGGCATACCATACTTTTCCATTGCCGGATATGAGTTCAGCAGCTATGTTCAGATGCATTATCTCTACTGGACCATCCTTTTGGGCCTGGTTATTTACTCCCAGAACATGGTGAACTCACGATCAGGCCGCGCTTTTCGGGCCATCAGCACGGATGAACTCGCCGCCTCCACCATGGGCATAGACGTGGCCAAATACAAACTCAGAATATTTGTCCTTTCCGCGGCCTATGCCGGAATCGCAGGGAGCCTCTTAGCCACCTATCTCTCCATGACGCAACCTTACGGATTCAGGGTGGATCTTTCCATTTTCATTGTTTTAGCGGTGATCGTTGGTGGTATGGGGAGTCTATGGGGGGTAGTAGCGGCCACCGTGGTCCTGACCTGGCTCAAGGATGAACAACTGAGCCAGTACCAGGAGTACAGCGCCCTGATATACGGGATCATTCTCCTCCTGATCCTCATCTTTGTTCCCCAAGGGCTGGGGTCTTTGGGGCAAAGGAGCTTTCAGTGGATGAAGGACCGGTTGGGGAAGGCATACCGGTATCGCTCAAACCGGAGTTAGTTAATAGTCATTCAACCACTATCCCTAAAAAGGTCTTTGGCAAAATATTGTTCACCGCGGAGACGCTTGTCACGATCGGCAACCGTTCGCAAATTTCAAATCTCCCTTTGGAGAACATGAATGTCCATTTTTCGGATTGAACAGCTTTCCAAGAGATTCTCAGGGCTGACGGCATTGAACGCGGTGAGTTTCAGCGTTGAGAACCAGACTATTCAGGCCATTATCGGGCCTAACGGGGCCGGAAAAACCACCCTTTTCCAGATCATCAGCGGGGTCCTCCCTCCCACGGCAGGCAGCATATATTATGGAGAAGAAGAAATTACGCGAAAACCGCCCCATAAGATCTGTGCTATGGGAATTGCGCGTACATTTCAGATGATTCGTCTTTTCCCTGATATGACCGTCCTTGAAAACGTAATGACCGGGGGGCACATCCATTGGAAAACGGGTGTGTTCATGTCGGGGTTTCGTCTCCCCAATGTCCGGGGGGAAGAGAGGGATGCACGGCAAAAGGCGCAGGCCATTCTGGATTCCATGGGGCTCGGGGATAAGGCGAATTACCCGGCTACGAGCCTGCCGTATGGACAGCAGCGGCTGGTGGAGATCTCTCGCGCCCTGGCTTCTGAGCCCAAACTCATGATGCTGGATGAGCCCGCAGCCGGGATGACCCCTCAGGAAGGAGAGGCCTTAGCCGAAAAGATCGGAGACATAAGGGATAGCGGGGTAACGATTCTGTTGGTGGAACATGATATGGGGCTGGTCATGGAGATATCAGATCAGATCATCGTCCTCAACTATGGGCAGGTGATCGCGGAAGGATCCCCGAGTATCATTCAACAGGACCCCAAAGTAATTGAAGCGTATTTGGGGACGAAGGACAATAATGCTCAATATTGAAAAACTCTCTCTTTCCTATGGCGAGATCGAGGTCTTGCATGATGTATCCCTCCAGGTGGACCACAAGGAAATAGTGGCTATTGTGGGGTCAAACGGGTCAGGCAAGACAACCCTTCTGAAAAGCATATCCGGTCTGCTGCCCGTTTCATCAGGGCGGATCTCTTTTTTGGATGTGGACATTACGCACATGCGGGCTGACAGGCTTGTTGGTATGGGCCTCTGTCAAGTGCCGGAAGGGCGTCATATTTTCCCTGCCCTTTCCGTCTATGCCAATTTAGAGATGGGCGCCTATGTATGCAGCGGCAGGAAGGCCAGGGCGGAATTTGAGAAGACCATCCAGTTTCTTTTTGACCTTTTTCCTATCTTAGAGCAGCGTAAAAAGCAAAAGGGAGGCACACTGAGCGGCGGTGAGCAGCAGATGTTGGCGATTGCCAGGGCCTTGATGGCCGCACCAAAGCTGTTGATGTTAGATGAGCCTTCCATGGGACTCGCCCCTCTGATAGTCAGGGATATTTTTAAAACAATCAAGACCTTGAACCATGAGGGCCTGACCGTTCTTATGGTGGAGCAGGACGTGCAGGCATCGCTGGCCATATCAACGCGCGGATATGCCCTGCAATTAGGTCGGATCGTCCTTGAAGGGTCAGGTCAGGAGCTCCTGGCAAATGAGGAGGTTAAGGCGATCTATTTGGGTAAGAGGAAGAACGCTTAGGATTTTGGATTACGAATTACGAATTGCGGATTTATGAGGGGATAAACTGCTCAGCGAAATCAAAAAGGAGGTACAAAAAGGGGACAGAAGTATGCCGTCGACCTCAGGCCCGATCATAATATTTGAGCGATTCCCAGAAATCCTTGTCCCGGTCTTTCCAGTTAAGCCCGAATTTCCTGTCGTAAAAATCACTGAATCGCTCCATCCATCGCCACCACAGGCTTTTTCCCGCCTCTTTAGCCTCTAATATATCGTTCAGATATGTGACGATATTGGTCATTTCTTCTTTTGGAACGAAGGATGCGGCCCCATCCTTAAATGACCTGCTCGTATCTTCGGGGCTCAGGGCATGGGCAGTCAGCATCACCGCGATGACCTTTTGTTCGTTGGCGATCTCAAGGAGCTTATATCCATCAACCCCCATGATATCCAAAATGGCCATATCGAAATACTGCGTGGTCAGTAGATTTTTGGCCTCAAGGAAATTGGAGGCCTTGACAACATCGCATATATATAACAGGTCCTCCAGGGTCTCCAGGACGTCGGGTTCATCATCCACAATGAGGATTCTCTTACCATCTAACAGTGTTTTATCCATGATGATATCTCCAAAAGAGTAATCTTAACTTTTTCCGATCAATGGTCCGGGCTTCCTTTTATACTAAAGGAAAGACCTGTTTGGTTTATCGAACTTTCATCTGGAGGCTTTGTCAGACGTTAGCTGAATGAGGAGGATTAATGCCTGGTTCAACCACCACAATGAAGAGTGAAAACCGTGACGTTGTCACCGTCTGAAAGGGATGTGTCAAGCCAGTTCAGATGTATTATGAATCTGCCGTTTCGGGTTACCGTTACATTGGGTTTCAGCCGCATATCTCTATTATAAAAAATGTCCGTACCAGGCTCACCTGTGTCACAAAGGAGATTAAGGAGATCCCGGATATTCCCCCCATCTTTAAGCTCCACCTGGAGCGGGTCCGGCACCTGAAAAACGTCTTTGAATCTCCCTTTGAGACTTACATCTATCTTCAAGAAAAATACCTCTTTCAAAATTTTTTTGAGTGTCGATTCCTTGATTAAATAATCAAGGTGTTCAATATTACAGGGGTGAGAAGGAGAGGCTTTACAGACTCTTCTGAAGCAAAAGATTATTGACAGGCCAAAATGGCCCTTTTCACCATAATCCTGGCCACCTGAACTATATAGGCATTGTCATTTAACGGCTTCGCATCAGAAACCGCAGCACTGCCTGCGGCCTCGGCA
>DAOVUP010000048.1 GCA_030632525.1 Desulfobacteraceae bacterium
GGGGAGGCCTGTAGATTATATAAATACGGGCACCTGGTCAACCAAGGCAATTAAGGAGGCTGAAGTTCAGGGAAAGGATGTCCGTGTAATCGCATCTTCTGAAGATAAGGGTTTTTCATATATCCCAAAGGAGTTCACCATTGACCGGGATGCTTCATATCTCCACTTTACTTCAAACAATACCATAAAGGGTACCCAGTGGGCCCAATTCCCTGATGCCGCTGGCATACCCCTTGTCTGTGACATGTCTTCTGACATTATGAGCCGCCCCTTTGATGTCGCTCCTTTCGGGCTGATCTATGCAGGGGCCCAGAAAAACATAGGACCTTCGGGTTCGGCTATGGTCATTATTAGAAAGGATATGTTGGAAAGAACGCCGGATAACCTGCCTGCCATGATGAAATACACCACTTTTTCCGGGAAGAACTCCATGTTCAACACGCCTGCCTGTGTGGTTATTTATACGATTAACCTGGTCCTCAAATGGCTTGAGGAGACCATAGGGGGCCTGGAGAAGATGGAGCAGATCAATCAGGAGAAAGGGTCCATCCTCTATGATTTCATTGATCAGTCCGGGTTTTACCAGGGAACTGCAGTCAAGGATAGCCGCTCCCTGATGAACCTGACCTTCAGACTTCCGAATGAGGATTTGGAGAAAAAGTTTGTGGCAGAGGCCCTTGAAGAAGATTTTGGAGGGCTCAAAGGGCATCGTTCGGTGGGTGGTTGCCGGGCATCCATATATAATGCCACAGGGATTGATGCAGTGAAGGCCCTGGTGGTGTTTATGTCTGAGTTTGAAAGGAAAGAGGGGTAACCCTTGGGATTGATGATTGACGATTGATGATTGGAGGTTGGTTTTGAGACGGACGAGGATCGCTGAGATTATAGCGGCTGAAAATATAGGCGCCCGGTACACTGTTATGGGCTGGGTGAGGACACGCAGAGATTCCAAGGGGGGGTTTTCTTTTATTGAAATCAATGATGGATCATCTCTCGCTGGCCTGCAAATAATAGCGGATCAAGAGTTGGCAAATTATAAGAGTGAGGTCCTCAAATTGCAGACCGGATGTTCGATAAAGGCCACGGGCACCTTGGCTGCGTCTCCGGGCAAAGGACAGAAGGTGGAATTGAAGGCCGAAGAGATCGAGGTCTTAGGATGGGCCGATCCGGACATCTATCCCCTTCAAAAGAAACGGCACTCCTTCGAATTCCTCCGGTCAATTGCCCATCTGAGACCGAGAACCAACACCTTTGGGGCCGTAGCCAGGGTAAGAAACGCCATGGCCCATGCCATCCACACCTTTTTTCAGGAAAAGGGTTTCATCTACCTCCACTCCCCTATTATTACGGGGAGCGACTGCGAGGGCGCAGGCGAAATGTTCAAGGTAACCACCTTTGATCTGAACCATGCGCCCGAGAAAGAGGGGGATATCGATTTTACAAAAGACTTCTTTGGCGGTCCGGCAAATCTGACGGTGAGCGGGCAGCTCGAAGCAGAAATCTATGCCCTTGCAATGGGCGATGTATACACCTTCGGGCCCACGTTCAGGGCCGAGAACTCAAACACCTCGCGTCACCTCGCGGAATTCTGGATGGTTGAGCCGGAGATGGCCTTTTGCGATCTTGAAGAGAATGCGGCCCTTGCCATTGAATTTCTGAAGCAGATATTTACCTCGGTTCTGGATAACTGTAAGGAGGATATGGAATTTTTTAACCGTTTCATTGACTCCACGTTGCTCAAAACCCTTGAGACCCTGGTCTCTCATGATTTTGAGATCCTCACCTATACAGAAGGGGTCGATATCCTCAAAAAGGCAAAGCAGAAGTTCGAGTTTCCTGTTGAGTGGGGCTGTGACCTCCAGTCAGAACATGAGCGTTATCTCTGTGAAAATGTCTTTAAAGGCCCGGTAGTGCTGATAGACTATCCAAAAGAGATCAAGGCCTTTTATATGAAGATGAACCAGGATGAAAAGACAGTGAGGGCAATGGATGTCCTGGTCCCCAAGATCGGCGAGATCATAGGGGGGAGCCAGCGAGAAGATGATCATGATGCCCTTTACGAGAGGATCAAGGAGGCGGGTCTCAATACGGATGATTACTGGTGGTATCTGGAGCTGAGGAAATTCGGCTCGGTCCCCCACTCGGGTTTTGGCCTGGGATTTGAGCGTTTGATCCAGTTTGTAACCGGTCTTTCCAACATCAGGGACGTAATCCCCTTCCCGAGAACCCCAGGCAATCTGAGTTTCTGAGCCATTTACAATGTTCACGTGTTCAATGGTTCAGGGTTTAACGTAAAACTGAACCAAGCTACTGCATCGTAAAACCACCGTCTACCGCGTAAACCTGGCCGGTGATGTAACACGCCTCGGGGGAAGCCAAAAAGACCGCCAAACCGACAATGTCCTCAGGTCTTCCCAACCGGCCCAGGGGGACCTGCTGGGTTTTATAGGCCTCTAAAGCCCCCGGCGGGAACGCCTCTAATGCGGTTTCTGTTTCAATTATCCCTGGAGCAATGGCATTTACGGTTATCTGAAGAGAGGCGAGTTCCCTGGCCAATGCCTTTGTAAAGGCGATGACACCGCCTTTAGCGGCTGAGTATGGGACCATACCGAGCGCCCCAACTAACCCGGACACCGACGCGATATTAACGATGGTTCCCGCGCGCTGCTGGCGCATTGGAGCTAGGGCCTCACGACAACATAGAAAAACGCTCTTAAGATCAAGGTCCATGACCCTATCCCATTCCTCCTCGCTCACGGTGGAAAAGGGTTTAATGGGGAACGCTCCGGCATTATTAACCAGGATATCCAACCGCCCCAACTTTTCCACCCCTGTCTGGACAAGGTGCTTCACTTCGGCGCTGACTGTTACTCCGGCCTGGACCACTAAGGCCCGCCGTCCCATATCTTCAATCTCCTTAGCCGTTTCCCGGGCAGCGTCCTCTCGTTGATGATAGTTCACAATGATGTCTGCCCCTTCCCGGGCCAGTCCCAGAGCAATTTCTTTGCCAATACCACGACTGCTACCCGTGATTAGGGCGACCTTGTTTGCCAATCTCATCTATCCCTCCTCTACCCGGTCATGACGCCGACAACCTGGTCCACACGGGCCTTTTCACCGACTTGAACATATATCTCCTGTAAGGTGCCGTCCACGGGCGCTGTTATGTATAGTGTAATTTTTTCCGTAGACGCTTCAGCAAGATCTTCCCCTTTTTTGGCAGAACTGCCCACCTCCTTTAGCCAGGAAACAATGGTGACTTCCGCTGACCCATCAGCAGTAGGGGGTATGACGATATCGTAGTTCATAATATTATCTCCTTAAATTGTCTGACTTGGAACTTTTCTCTATTTTTTTTGCTTCATACCTTTTTCCACGCAGTGATCAGGTGCCGCCGGAAACCAGCACCCCCTGGAGTTCATTCCAGGAAACGTCCCTGAAGCGGCGAGAAAACACCTTCGTCAGAATTTCATGCAACCTCTGTTTTACTTCTTTCATCGAGATCTCATGCCCACATATTTCATGGAGCGATGTAACAGGCATCTGGCTCACCCCACAGGGGTTAATCAGGGCGAACGGCGCCAAATCAAGATTGACGTTTAGGGAAAGACCGTGGAAGGTATAGCCATGTTTCACTGCGATTCCCACGCCCCCGACCTTGGCCTGATTCCACCAGACACCGGGATAATCTTTTTTTTTGTTTGTACGAATCCCGTAGGTCGACAGTAGATTTATTAGCACATCCTCAAGCCGGTGCAGGTACTGGTTGGCATTAAGGTCAATGTCGCCGAGATAAAGTAGGGGAGACACGATGAGCTGACCAGGACCGTGATAGGTGATGTCTCCTCCGCGGTTCACTTCCAGCACCTCGATTCCCAATCGCTGGAGTTCGTCTGCAGAGGCTAATATGTTTGAACGGCTCCCTGTGCGCCCGATGGTGAAAAGAGAAAAGTTTTCCTGCAGGATTACCGTAGATGGCACTCGCTCCTTTATTCGCGCTTTAAGTATCCGCTCCTGGATAGCAAAGGCCGAGCTATAGGGCGATAATCCTAAATCCAACCAGTACCCGATCTGATCTTTTTTTGCCACGAGGATTCTCGTACTATTTTCAACCTCATGCGGGTTGCGGGCATAGGACACCACCGCACTGTTGATACAGCGTCTGGAGATCTCCGTTGAGCTGAGCAAAGATGTAGACCGGTGCGCAACCAGGATATTCGGTCACGCTCTTGGCCACCCGTTTAGCCTCTTCAACTTTTTCGCTGCTCGGGAAAAGCTTCCAACAATCTCCGGGTATAAACAGGTGTTTATCAGTAACCCATTCCGGTTCGAATTCGGGCACGCCTCCGGCAATAATATAAATCTCCCCTGCTTTGTCTATGAAATCGTCTGGATTTACATTATTATTGAAGTTATCAAGCGCACCCCGGATATTGGCAAAGCATCCGGGGCAAGTCTGCTGGACGATAACGTGAATTCCCCGGATAAAGCCAGTTGGATCTATCATTGGCCGTTTGAAAAAGGTGCGCACATCTGTGATGGGTGTGCCTGCCACTTCGATCCTCTCAATTTCCCTCTCTCCTAACCCCTCTGTGGCAGCAATGCGAACGGCCGCTATCTCCACAGTCTCAAAGCCCATGACATAGGATGAAACGGCATCCACCGCCACTGTTTCTGTTCCGGCGATAAACAGGTTCATCTCCAAGGGAGTGCCGGCGTGCGGTCCCTGGCCTTCCATGGCGATAATCGCATCCACAAAGGTCAGATCAGCTTTACGAACACGAAGAAGATCCGCGCATTTCTGTCCCAGGTCCAGGCGGTGAACATCCTGCTGCTCGCCACTTGGGTGCACGTTCGGAATGATGCCCTGCCAGTTCTTCACTCCTAATGTGACTGTTCCTGCTAAATGTGTCTTCATTTTGGGGAGGTTAATGATTCGATCCGCATCCAAAAAGGGTTTGAAAATCTTAGCGTGTCGGAATAATTTGGCTCCCTTTATCTCCACGTCCACCAATTCCTCTTCATCGAAGTAAATAACGCGATCCGCACCTCCTCTTTCAGCCGCCTGTTGCATGCCGGAGGCTGCAAAGGCAGGTCTGGCCCGCCCCACTTGCTGTCCCAGCGAGGGGTTGTCTCCCACCCAGACCTCTCTTGCCTTGGAACTCTCTTTCAGGTAACCAACAAAGGCCTCGATAACCCTGGGGTCAACCACGGAAAAGCTCTCGGGCGGGGCCTGAAAAGCAAGGTTAGGTTTGATCAGGACTGTCTCACCCTCGCCTATGATGTTGTCAATGCCACCTGCTGCCAAATCAATAGTCTCGGCAATTTTTCTCTTCAATTGGGCAATATCTTCATCGTAGCGAACAAATTTTCCACCCAAAAACTCTGCATTTCCCTTCAGGTCACCGGTTCGTACAATAGCTACTCTTGGTTTAGACATATCCAGCTCCTTTTGTTTATGATGTTTCTTGAAAAATCTATTTTTGCGCGAACCCTAAGCATTTCGACTGGACACTAACCAGCGGGATCTTATAATCATCGCCTGAGGATCTCAAATAATGGATACTCCGCTTTCTGCATCAAAAAGGTGCGCCTTAGCGAAATCGAAAGACAACCACATGGTTTCACCCATATTCGCCCTTACATCCGGACTTGTTGCCACCTTAATTATTTTTTTCTCTAACAAAAAATCGATAATCAGTATTTCCCCGAGAGGCTCGGAAATAAAGACTTCAGCGGGGATGGAGGAGATGTCAGGTTTCTCTTGATGTAGATTAAAATAAGAGGGTCGAATGCCAATACGGAGGGATCCATGGGGGCATTTTTCCCTAATTTCAATAGCCGTTTTTTCAGGCAACTCAAGTTTGAAAGCATCATGTCGGAAGTATGGCTTCCCACTGTCTTCAATATACTGCCCGTCAATGAAGTTCATTGGTGGATCACCCACAAACCCTGCTACAAATTCATTAACCGGATGATTGAAAATCTGGTCCGGTGTACCCAACTGCTGCAGCACGCCCAAGTTCATCACGGCAATTCTGTCGGCCATGGACATAGCTTCCAGTTGATCATGAGTAACGTAAATCATGGTTGTTTCCAGATCTTTTTGAAGCCGTTTAAGTTCTCCCCGCATATGGGTCCTCAATTTGGCATCGAGATGGGAGAGAGGTTCATCCATTAAAAAGAGAGCAGGTTTTCTGACAATTGCCCTTCCCATGGCCACCCGCTGTCGCTGGCCGCCACTTAGCTGGCGAATGCCCCTGTTGAGAAGCTCCTCTATATCTAAAATTTTTGCTGCCTCCAATACCTTAGCCTTTATTTCATCGTTTGAAAATTTCCTGATTCTTAATGGAAAGGCCATATTCTCAAATACGGTCTTTCGCGGATAGAGCGCATAAGTTTCGAAAACCATAGCAATATGTCTATCTTTGGGTGGAGTAAGGGTAACATCCTTACCGCCAAGAAATATCTGCCCGGAAGTAGGACGTTCCAGACCACCTACCATTCGCAGGGATGTGGTTTTGCCACAGCCTGAAGGCCCGAGAAAACTGACCATTTCTCTGTCCTTGACATGGAGATTCAGATCAATAACCGCCCTGACTTTCCCAAAATCCTTACATAGATTCTTAATCTCTACTTCTGCCATTCTACTACCTTTCTTATATTGTGTATTTACAAAAACAAAATTTGAATACGAAGATCTTTTTAATTTAACTGTCTTTTGTTAAGTCTATTTTCAATGAAGTACCTTCCAACTCTCTTACCGTGTCCCCTCCTTTTTGCGAGCATCCAGTATCCCGAAGCTACATTAGTCTATTTTAATGCGCCTAATAATGCCCCGCGTGTCAGGAAGCGCTCGAGCCATATGGCCAAAAACACTAATGGCAGAATCGCAATCAATGAAGAGGAACTGAGACTCCACCAGGGTACTTTAGATGAATTCAGGGCTACAATGGAAACCGGGAGAAGCTGCGTGTCAGCAAAAGTCAGGGTAAAGGCGAAGAAAAAATCATTCCATGCAAATATAAAGCAGAGAAGCCCCGTTACCACTAAACCTGGCGTACATTCCGGCAATATGATTTTGTAAAACGCCTCAACCGGTGTGCAACCATCTATAAGCGCGGCCTCATCGAGTTCGGTGGAGATATTATTGAAGAAATCGACCATTATCCAAACCACGATCGGTAACAGCATTGCGATATAGATTAGAATCAAGCCTGCGTGGGTATCCAAGAGCCGGAACGTTTTCAATAAAAGGAAATAGGGTATGGCTAACACCACCGGTGTAATGATCCGTTGTGAAATAAAAAAGAATGTAATATCCGTATTGCCAAGGGGACCTGCGCGAAAGGTAAAACGGGATAGCCCGTAAGCGGCAAGGGTGCCAAGCGCCAGGCTGACCAGACTGGATACAAGAGTAACAATGAGGCTGGAGATGTATGGCCCTAAAATATTGATCCCTTCAGTAGCGCTGAAAAGGACCTTCCATCCGTCAAGGGATGGCTCAAAATCGACAAAGGGGATATAGGTAGCGCCGGACACGACCGCTGCATCATCCTTAAATGATGTGGTCAGTGCCCACAGGAAGGGTCCGGCCACAAATGCCGACCATAATATCAGTACAAGGTATTTGATCCCCTTATAAACAAAAACCCTCATCATGACCCTCCTTTGGAAGCCAAACCCTTTGTCAGCCCTTTGGCAATCAGTGTGAGTGCAAGAATCATCATTAATAGATAAACAATGGACATGGCTGAGGAGTAACCTATCTGGAATTCACGGAGGCTTCGTATGAAGATATAATATGCCGATGTTTCAGTGGAAGTGCCTGGCCCCCCCGAAGTGAGGACATAAACCGTTTCCATGATCTTAGATGCTTCGATAATCCGAATAATCAATATTCCGATGGTTATGGGGGCCATCATAGGGAACGTAACATGCCAGAAAGTTTGGAAAGGGTTGGCGCCATCCATGGCGGCAGCCTCATACGGCTCGCGGGGTAATGAGAGTAACCCTGCTAAAAGCAGGATAAAAATAAATGATGTCCACTGCCAGATATCGACAATTATAA
>DAOVUP010000250.1 GCA_030632525.1 Desulfobacteraceae bacterium
CACCGGTCAGAGAGATTGCCTTGAAGATCGGTCTCCGCCGCGATCAGGAACCTGTGTTATTAGAGATTCTGGCTGACGCAGCTAAAGAAAAGAGGGCCTTATTCTTTTCGTTCGGGGACCTTTTTCTGAGCCCTGAAATCCCGTCACGGTTTATTGCCGGACCTCCAGTGCCGAAGGAGATGTTAGAGCACAAAAAAGAAAAGGACAAACCAGCAGAGAAGACTGCGAAAGGCTTGCCCTTTCCCACGCCGGGGACATTTACCTTAGATCCTTCAAGAGACCCTGATCCCTACAGAAAAGCAAAGGGGAAAAAGAGGAAAGGATGGAAAGAGAACGCCAGAAAGATGAGAAGGGGCCAGAAAGGGAGGCAGTAACCGAAGATGCCTCACGCAAAGCCGCAAAGACGCCAAGTTTTTAAAGCAAAATATGAATTTTTGACGGAACATACTATTTATCCAATACCCCCGCTTAAAAACGGGATCTTCGACCAGCATCTAATACCCAGTACCTAATACCCAGTACCCGTAACCCGACAACCCATCAAACGGGTCTTTTATAACCACAACCCCTTGCCCGGCAGACTAAAACAGGCCCGGAATTCTTCCTCTGCTTAATGCTCAAAACCTTAGTCCCGCATTCGGGACAGGTATCATCAAATGGTTCATCCCACGTGGCAAATTTGCACTTCGGATACTGATTGCAGCTGTAAAACTGCTTCCCCTTTTTGGATCTCTTTTCCACCAATATTCCCTGGCAATCCTTCTCAGGACATGGCACTCCGGTACTGACCGGTTCGGGCGACCAGATGTTTTTACATTCCGGATAGCCGGAGCAGGCGACAAAAGCCCCGTACTTCCCGTTTTTGGTCACCATGGGTCGTCCGCATTTCTCACAGGTCCCCTCTTCCTTACCTGTTTCGGCGGCAGTCTCAACAATAATGCGGCCCTTTTCATCCCGGGTAAAATTAGAGGTATTTCTGCATTCCGGATAACCGGTACAGGCCAAGAAAATACCGTTTCGTCCCGACTTGATGGCCATTGGCCGATTACACTTTGGACAGGATATCCCAGCCAGGACCTCCCCCTTCATCTCATTGGTGGCCCTTTCCAAATCCTTCTCAAATGCCTCATAGAACTCCTTTAAGATATCGATCCATTTCGCCTCCCCCCGCTCGATCTTATCCAGGTTGTTTTCCATCTGGGCGGTGAAGGCCGTATCTATGATATCGGGAAAGCTCTCGACCAGCAGATCCGTCACCAAAAAGCCCAATTCCGTTGGCATAAAGCGCCTTTTTTCTATGGAAACATACTCCCTCCCACTGATGTTGGCCAGGATCGCCGCGTAAGTTGAGGGCCGGCCGATACCATTTTCCTCTAAGGCCTTGATCAGGGTGGCCTCTGTAAACCTGGGCGGGGGCTGTGTAAAATGCTGGGCAGGGTCCAATTTTATGAGGTCGAGGGTCTGATCTTTCCGCAAGGGGGGGAGCAGGGCTTCCTGGTCTTTCTCAGACCCGGCATTATTAAGGCCTGCTTCATAAAGGGTTGTAAAGCCCTTAAACAAGACCACAGAACCGTTTGCCCTTAAAGCGGCCTTTCCGGCGCTGATTTCTACCTGGGTGTTATTCAAGATGGCAGGACTCATCTGGCAGGCAATAAACCGTTTCCAGATGAGGGTGTAGAGCGCCAACTGGTCTTTGGAGAGATAAGGCGCAACGACTTTTGGGCTAAGCTCTGCCGACGTGGCCCTGATGGCCTCATGGGCCTCTTGAGCACCCTTTCGGCTCTTGAACCTGTTAGGTTTGTCAGGGAGAAAATCCCTGCCAAACGCCTGTTGAATAAATCCCCGGGCTTCAGCTATGGCATCGTCTGAAAGCCGGAAAGAATCCGTCCTCATATAGGTAATAAGTCCAACCAGGCCCTGTTTTCCGAGATCCACGCCTTCGTACAGGCTCTGTGCAATGAACATGGTCTTTTTGGCCGGGAACCTAAGCCTTCTGAATGACTCCTGCTGGAGAAGGCTGGTGGTGAAGGGCGGGGGCGGATTTCTCTTTGTCTTTTTTTTCGTGACCTTTGAGACCCTAAATGGGAGGTTTTCTATCTCCGAAACAATCTTGAGTGTTTGTTCGCCATTTTTGAGGTCGGCCTTTTTGCTGTCATATTTGAATAACTTGGCCTCAAAAGGGGGTGGCTCGGTCGATTTGAGATGGGCCGTAAGAGACCAGTATTCCTTGGGGTCAAAGGCCTGGATCTCGCGCTCCCTGTCACAGATCATCTTGACTGCCACCGACTGAACCCGCCCGGCGCTCAAGCCCCGCTTGACCCTTTTCCACAGGAGTGGAGATATCTGGTAACCGACAAGCCGATCCAGGATACGCCTCGTCTGTTGAGAGTCAAACTTATCCCTGTCAAGTGTCTGTGGCGATGATACCGCGGCCCGAATGGCCTTTGCAGTCAGTTCATTAAAAAGGACACGGAATATTTTTTTGTCCTTGTTCTTAGCACCCTTTTTCAGTTCCCCGGCAACATGCCAGGCAATGGCCTCTCCTTCCCTGTCAGGGTCTGGCGCCAAATAGATCTCTTCAGCGCTGTTCCCCGCGGCCTTCAAATCCTTTAGAATCTTGGTCTTTCCTTTAATCGTAACATAATCGGGTTTAAAATCGGCTTCAATATCGACCCCCAATTTGCTGACGGGGAGGTCTTTCACATGCCCCACCGAGGCCATAATTTTAAAGTCGGGTCCCAGATATTTTTTTATGGTCCTGGCCTTGGCCGGCGATTCAATAATAAGTAGTTTTTTTGCCATCCTTGTCATCCGTTTGCGGGTTATTATGGGTACTGGGTACTGGGTATTTGGTACTGGTCGAAGATCCCGTTTTTAAGCGGGAGTATCGCATCATTGGTTTTTGGACATCGGTAACTTTAGGTATTTATCTCATTTTAGTCACTTTAGCTCACTTTAGTCACTTGTTCATCGAACAAACATCTTACCCGGGAGCTGCTTCACAATCCCCTCCAATTCCATTTTCATAAGTATACCTGCCACCTTGCCGACTTCCATTTTTCCTAATCTTACTATATTGTCCATGTGCATGGGATAATCCCCGACGATTTCATAGACCTTTCTCTCGAATTCGTTCATATCCCGGTGTGTCTCTTCAGCGTTTCTCGAAATTCCCTTCCCTACTGCTCTTTTACCGACAAACCCTAATTCGTCCAATATGTCATCCCCGTTTTCAATCAACTTGGCCCCCTGTTTGATCAAAAAATGGGTCCCGGTGCTTTTGA
>DAOVUP010000031.1 GCA_030632525.1 Desulfobacteraceae bacterium
AGCCAGGATCAAACTCTCCACTTAAACTTTAGAGGGCTTTTGACCCTATTTCTTTTTTTTAGAGACCTACACTACATCACTATTTAGTTTTCAAGGAACAAATGTCTTAAATCCATACTTGAAATTTAAGGTATCCCGTTGCAAATGTCAAGCTCAAATTTAGCAAGTCATTTTGTTGGTGAAATGCAAAGGAAGAAAGTTTTATACCTGTGCCATTTAAAGATGTCAATCTTTTTTTTCCATATCCTAAAAAAAAGTGCTTTTATTTTATCTGACCAATTTCGACACGGGAACAACATCAAATTCCTCCCTCAGCCTATCCTGATATTTCTCTATAATTTCAAATGTTTCATTGTATGGGTGGCCAATTCCTATAGCCGAACCAAAATTTCCTGCGATCTCTAAAAGACATTCAATCTGTACACATATCGCTTTGGGGTCTAGGTTATTATCCAAAAACACGGTTCTTTCAGCCGTAGCTACTCCGATTTTTTTCGCCTGCTCGAAACCAACTGTCCTCATTGTGGTCCGGCTGTCAACATAAAAAAGCCCTCGATTTTTCAGTTCCTGGAGAATTACCTGCATTTTCTCCCGGTTTTCTGTAAAAGAAGACCCCATATGGTTGTTTACCCCCTTTGCCCCTGTAATTTCTCTCAAATTTTTGTCTAAGACCTGCCGGAGATCTCTCTCACTCATTGAAAGAAACAGAGCTCCGGGGCCGGGATCGACTGATGGATAGGACTTTGGCTCCATTGGCTGGTGTAAAATAATCTCACGCCTCTTTTTGTTGGCCTCCCGTACAATGATATCAGTAAAGGGGGCAGAAGGGAGAATTGAAAAACTGAGTTCCAGATTCAGGCTGAGAAATGAAAAAGCTAAGTCAGGATTATGTCCCAAATCATCAATAATAATAGCAACCTTTGGTCGAAGATCTTCTTCCTGGATACCACTCTTAGGCAGGGGCTTACGGATTTTATAATAGGTTTTATTTATTATATCGTAGGAATCGTTTATTGATGGGTGCATCTCCTCGTAGATAGGCGGGGCGACCGTAATGGCAGTGGTCGAAATGTAGAAATATACACCGAGCAGAATGATAGCGACCAATAATACAGGAAGAATTATCAGGAGGAAAGGGCGCTTTTTCTTATTCATTGAGAAATTGTCAGGAGCCCGGTTTAATCTTCGAGAAGATGGCCCAGCTTTTCAGAAGCTGCAAGGCCTGGCGAACCTGGTTATCCTTCTCGAGAAGCATCTTGACTTTTTCGTTATTTTCTTCCTTTGGTTTCTTTTCATCGGCTTTCTTGGCATTTCCTTCTTCCAATTGCATGTGACCCTTCAGGTCTTCTTCTCTGATAAAATGGGGCGACTTTTTTTCTGCTTTCTTTTCGGTGGCCACGAATGGTATCTCAATATCGGGTGTGATCCCGCTTGACTGAATCGACTTGCCGCTTGGGGTATAGTACCGGGCCGTAGTTAGACGCAAACCAGAACCATCGGAGAGAGGCAAAATCGACTGCACCGAGCCTTTCCCGAAAGTCCTAGTCCCTAAAATTATTGCCTTTTTATTGTCCTGCAGGGCACCTGCCACAATTTCCGCGGCGCTGGCGCTCCCCCCGTTGACTAAGACAATTATGGGGTATTCACTATCTTTTTTGTTCTTGTGAGCTGTGGCCTTTATATTGTGAGAGCTTTCCCTCCCTTTGGTGCTGACGATGACACCAGAATCGAGAAATTGTTCAGAAACTTCTATGGCCTGGGACAGGAGCCCTCCAGGATTGTTCCTCAGATCTATAATCAGACCTTTCAGCATATCGTCCTTGTCAAGTATCTCAAGGGCTGACGATAGGTCGTTAGACGTATTACTTTGAAAATTTGAAATCCTTACATATCCAATACCTGGAGAGAGGACGTAGTGCCGAACACTTTTCAAAGGAATGACGCCCCTTGTAATGGAGAGTTCCAGAGGCTTATCCATCCCTTCTCGTACAATGGTTAAGTTGACCTTGCTCCCTTCAGGACCTCTGATCCTCTTTACCGCCTCTATTAGGCCCATATCCTGTGTTGACTCGCCCTCCACCTTAATAATTCTGTCCCCCGCCTTCATCCCTGCCTTATCGGCCGGCGTTCCCTCAATGGGGGATACTACGGTCAGGATCTTGTCCTTAATAGTTATCTCAACCCCTATCCCGGAAAAACTTCCCTTGGTTTCGGTCATTAACTCCTTATATTCTTCCTTTGTCATAAAGGATGAGTGGGGATCAAGGCTTTGAATCATCCCTTTTATGGCCCCATATATCAGTTTCTGAGAATCCTGGGGTTCAACATAGCTGTTTTCCACCTGTCTGAGCACTTCGGTGAAAATTTCAATATTCTTGTATACCTCTTCCGTATCAGCTTCGACCTTGGCGTCATTGCCGTTAAAAAAAAGGAGGCCCCCCACAAAGAGAGCTATCAAGGCAATATTTACGACTACTTTTCTCTTGAGAATCAACATTTCCTCCTCCTTATCATTTGACGCCTTTCTATTTCCCGCCGGGCCGGTTTGCCGGCTGTTCAGTTAAAAATATTTCCGTTCGAAGTGTCCAGTTCTCAGCGCAGATTACGAAAGATCTAATTAATTTGGTCGGCAATGGCAACAAAAAAATGCATATCAGAATTACAAATTGAGGAATTGAGGGATTGAGGAATTGAAATTTAAACCTTTTCTTTATCTTGATGGTCTCGTAAAAAGTTAAAAAGTGCACGATTTGGTGTAATTACCTTAGGCTTAACTGTTTATAATAATTCGCAATTCCTCAATTTCCAAATTCCAATTGCCTGTAAAAAGGACTTTTTACGGGCGCATCTTATCTTAATCTCTCAATCTTTACCCCGTTAAATCTGTCTTTTCATCTATTTGGCCTTTAACCACTCTTGGGGATTCATGCTTTTTCCAGCCCTTCTGATTTCAAAGTAGAGCCTTGCTCCCCCTGAAGCCCCCTTCCCTCCTATCTGTCCGAGAACGTCTCCCTCTTTTACCACATCACCTTCTATCTTATTCCTTTGGGAAAGATGTGCTGACACAGTGAAAAAACGCGAGCCGTGATTTATAATAACAAGCTCACCGTAGCCTTTAAGTTTTCCTGAAAAAGCAACAACCCCTGGGAAAACAACCTTCACATCAGAACCCGAAACCCCTTCAATGACAATCCCTTTATTTGCCCCCTGTCTTGCAGATCCAAGTATCTTTTTATATCCAATCACCTTCCCTTTAAAGGGATAAGAGAGTTTACCTTTAAAGTCTTTAAAATGAAAAGTCTTATCTATTTCGTAATTATCCTTTTTCTCAATATTATTTAGGGTCTGTTTTAAGCCTTCTGCTGCTGCCTGCAATTCCACAACTGCCGTTTCATAGAACTCCCTCTCGTTGTGGATTTTCATTAAACGAAGGACTTTTTTCTTAAGATCTTCTTTTAATGACATCAGGCGAGCCATTTTTTCGCTGCTAATATTTCTAATCTCAGTTAGCTTTGCCTCTGTCCTCGAAATCTCCTCCTGGTGTTCGTATGCTTGCTTTGCCGCTCTGATCAGGGCCATCCTGTCCTCTTCCATGATGATCCTGAGATATTTCACCCTCCGCCAAAACTGGGCGATATCCGTTACCTCGACCAAGGTCCTGATATAACCCTTTCTGGTGTGCTTATACAGTTTAACCAGTTTCCTCGAAACTTTGATCTCAATCTCTCGTGACGACTGCTTCAAAGCTGCTAACTTCCGCCTAAGCACACCGATATTGGCCTTTGCACGATGTAACTTCTTGCTCAATTCATCCACTGCACCTCTCTTTTTTGCGACCTCCTGCTCTAAACTGGCCAATTCGCCCAACAGATCCTTCTCCAGTGAGTCGATTTTCTTAAGTTTTTGCTTTTCGCTTGAGAGTTTGAGTTCGATCTTCTCGATCTGCCTTTGATTTCTATCAGACATTTTTGCTGCATCGGCATGAGCAAATCTTAATAAAATACCAAGGCTTATTATGAAACTCGATAAAATCAGGCATCTTGCTAATGAAAAAAAGGTTTTTTTCTTCATACTGCAAAAAAGCGGCCTATGGCGATAAAACTGCCTATCACCCCTAAGACCGCACCTAAAATAAAGATTAAAATCAGATATCCGGCGGGCAGGAAGACAAGATCAAGGGGGGTAAGACCTAAAAGGGAGATACCCTTTGTAGGGAGAAGGAGATAGCCTAAGAAGAGCGTCAGGACAGCTAAAATTCCGCCTGAGATGCCTTGTATCATTCCTTCTAATAAAAATGGTGTTTTGACAAACCAATCTGTGGCGCCTACCAATTTAAGTATTTCGATCTCATCTTTACGTGAATAGATAGTCAACTTAATGGTGTTAGTGACTATGAAGACGACACATAAGCATAAAAGCCCCCCTATTATAAAACCGATTAGCCTGACTACGTTCAGGAAGCCTTCGAACTTATTTAGCCATTCATTACTATATTGCACCTCTTCTACGCCATCTAATTTCTCCAGTTCTTCCTTTATTTTCTCAGGATCAACTCTATGAGTCCCTTTGCTCTCAAAAACAACTTCATATGATGCAGGAAGCGGGTTACGCCCTAAACGATTCAAGAACGCTGCATCGTCCCCTAAGGCGGCTCTCAAGTCTTTCAAAGCTTCTTCTTTGGATATGAATCGCTTGATTTCGGCTCCAGGGAGGCCCCTGATGAAGGAATAAACATTGTCTCTCCTGTACTCACTGATTCCATCTTTAAGGTAAATTGACATGGAGAGGGCGGTTCCCCATCGCTGAAGCCAGTTGTTAAGGTTACCGAAAAGCAACAGGAACGCGCCCAAAATCAACAGAGACGCGACTATAGTACCCAGACTCAGGATATGAACGCTCAGATTTTTCCTGATATTCATAAGGGCCTGTCTTATAAAATAGGACCTCAATTTTGGCTTCCTTCATTCCCCATTTTGCACTTTATACCATTGTACTGACAGCGGCTTTTTGCAGGCACATCAAGGTGTATCCTCGGAGATTGTTCCTTGATTCAAGACGATTATTCTGCAGTCCGTGGCTTGTAGCAGTTCTTGGCTGTGAGTGGCAACGACTACAGTGGTGCCCTTCCGATGTATGCTCCTGAACAGCTCCATTATTTCCATCGTCAACTGTGGATCTAAGTTTCCTGTTGGCTCATCGGCTAAGAGAATCAGGGGATCCTTTACGATTGCTCTTGCTATAGCCACCCTTTGCTGTTCTCCTCCGGACAACGAAAGGGGGTATGACTTCTCTTTTTCGGCCAAACCCACCAGCCTGAGTGTTTGATGGGTCTTTTTCCTGACAAACTTCGGTCGCAGACCGATTACCTCCAAAGCAATGGCCACGTTTTCAAATACCGTTTTTCTGGGAAGCAACTTAAAATCCTGGAACACAAAGCCGATCTTCCGGCGCAGGAGATCAAGTTTTGGTCTGCTGATCCTATTGAGGTTGATAGCATTTATAAGTATGTAACCGCTGGCGGGTTTTTCAGCTCCGAAGATCAATCTGAGAAGGGTCGTTTTTCCGGCGCCGCTCGGGCCGGTCACAAAAACAAATTCTCCTTTACGAATCCTTAGCCTGATATCATTTAGCGCAACGTTGGGGCCAAATTTTTTGGACAGGTCAAATAGCTGAATCATGTTTGGTCATTACGGGTTGCGGGTTCAAGTTTAAAACTGTACCATACTACTATAACTTTAGTCACTTAGGGCTCGTGCAAAAATAAGTTCCCAGAATTGGCGCCCAGATTTAGGTTAGATTTGGCTACGCCGACTGAGCACAACCACAGAAATAGTCGTACTATTTCGAGGCTTTTGCGATTGAGGCGCGGCTGAAGATAACCTGAAGATGGGATGCGAAAATGTGAATTTATTTTTGCGCGAGCCCTTACACCTAATAAGTACCCATGGCCCTCTGCAGTCTGGCCTTTGCCAAATGGTACTGAAAGAGTGCAGTATAGTAAAAGACTCTCGCATCGGACAAATATCTCTGAGCATCAAGCACTTCAACTGAAGTGCTTACCTGGGCCTTATAACGTTCCTCGCTAACCCTCAGGTTTTCTTCACCCTGTTCGACTCCCTTACGTGTAATCGGGATATTAGTTTCGGCTGTTTCTATATTTAGCACCGAATCTTTGATTTGAAGCTGTATATCTTCTTCCATTTGCATCCTGGTCTTCAAGAGTTCATTCTTGATACTTTCCTGCTGTTTTACTGCATAATAGGTCTTGCCCCACTCCCAGAATGTCCACTTCAAAGCGGCTTGTGCTGCCCAGTTGCTTGCCTGATGGAATTGCCCCCCATTTACCGAAGGAGTGTCGCCCTCCTTTGTATATTCCCAAACAAACACAACCTCGGGATAGTTTTTGCTCTCGGTTATATTTATCACCTGGTCTGTCTGAAGGAGATTATTGTCTATAAGCTTTATTTCGGGGCGGTTTTTGAGAGCCTCTTCAAGGTATGCCTGAAAGTCCCCCTTCTGCACTTCATAGACCTCGATGTCTACGACATCTATCTCGGCGTTAACAGGCCTGGATAAAATCGTATTTAATGTAGCGCGGGCCAATCGGGCCGCATTTCGGGTTCTTACCACATATTGCTTCGCATTGCTGGCTTCCACTTCTGACTGCAAGAGGTCATTTATGGGAGTCATCCCCACCTTGTAAAAATTCCGCGCCACTTCCGCATGGGATTCCAGGGCCTCGGCCGCCTTCTCCGCTGTTTCCACGGCGTTGTCCGCTGTCAGGATATCGAAGTAGGCCGTTTTTACGTTTAAGGCCAGGTCGAGAGTCTCCAACTGCACCTCCAGCTCGGACTGATCGATGCCCAACTCGGCAAGTCTGTATGAACTGATCAGGGCAAATCCTGTAAAGATAGGCTGTGTCACAGTCCCTTTCCACTGATAATTGTTCTGGCTGCCCACATCGACAGGTCCTCCAAGACTTGAGAAAAAGACCTCCTGCCTAAACCCAAGCCTTTTGTAGCCGTAAGAGGTGCTCAATTTGGGCAGGAAGTCCGCCCTGGCCTGGTTTTTCACATACTGGGCCTGATCGATGGTTTCCTTCTTCGCCTTGAGTTTCCAGTTATTGGCCAATGCCTCCTTGACACATTGGTCCAGGGTGTAGATTTTTTTGTCCGCTGCCAGCCCACCTCCAGGGAAAAAAGCCAGGGACAGGATGAAAAGCACCCCTGACCAGACCAGAGAAGTTTTGACCTTCATTTCCTTTTCCTCCATTTCCTTTTATATCGTTGGATATTCATTAAAACAGGCCTCGAGGGATGTCAATGTAAACTTTGACATCCATGTAAAAAGTTTTTTGTACATCGGTTTAGTCCCGCGATTCGCGGGATAGGGATTGGGGAAATGCGAATTGTTTTAGCATGTTATGAATTAGGCAAATCGAATAATTCAGCAAATCTCGACTTTTTATGGGCCTATCAAAGTTTAAACCTACAACTTTAGGAAACCCCAAGTATGGGTGATCAAGGATACAAGTTAAAGGCACGAAAAGGGGAAATGAACCGATCCTATGGACTAATCAAAGAGGCGGATAACCTCCGAGAGGGTGATTTATGATCTGTAAATCAAATGTTGATTTTCATGACGAAAGAGATTATTATGAGTGCAACCATATAAATAGTGTCTGAATGAAAACTGTCTTTTTCGTTTCCCCCCTCGGCGGGACGTCAGACTCAAATTTTAGTCCTCGAAATACTCAATGTATTCCTGCGGTTGAGATTTTCGTCTTCCTTGATCTGAACAAAACATCCTAGTTTTCGTTCGGACATTAAATAGGAGACCTCTTGAAAACACTTCTGATCTACCCTGAGTTCCCAGACACATTCTGGAGTTTTAAACACGCACTTAAGTTCATTCACAAAAAGGCTGCCTTCCCTCCACTCGGTCTGCTCACATTGGGAGCGATGCTGCCCAAAGAATGGTCAACCCGCTTGATTGATGTAAATGTTAAAGCGGTCACTGAAAAGGACCTGGCATGGGCTGATGCCGCATTTATTAGCGGAATGTCTGTTCAAAGAGATTCAGCCCATCAAATCATTGCCCGATGCAAGGAAAGAGGGCTTAAGGTTGTTGCCGGAGGACCGCTCTTCACGAGCGAGTATGAGGAATTTGATCAGGTCGATCATTTTGTGCTCAATGAAGCCGAACTAACCCTGCCTCTTTTTTTGGCAGACCTGAAACGGGGATCTGCCAAACCGGTCTACAAGACTTCCGAATTTTCCGACATCTCGGCAACACCGGCTCCCCTGTGGGAGTTGGCTGATATGAAGCGATATGCGTCAATGAATATCCAATTTTCGAGGGGTTGCCCCTTTGATTGTGATTTTTGTAACGTAACAGCCCTTTTTGGACACAGGCCTCGCATTAAAAGTTCCCAGCAGGTTATTACAGAGCTGGATGCCCTTTACGGTCTGGGATGGCGTGGGCAGATCTTTTTTGTAGACGACAACTTTATAGGCAACAAGAGGTATCTCAAAACACAACTCTTGCCAACGTTGATTGCATGGCGAAAAGACAAAAAAGGAATACGTTTTAATACGGAAGCCTCTGTAAATCTGGCCGACGACAGGCAATTGATGGAGATGATGGTTCAAGCCGGGTTTGATACGGTCTTTATAGGGATCGAAACACCTGATGAAGAAAGCCTGGGCGAATGCAATAAAAAGCAGAACAAAAACCGGGATTTGATCGAAAGTGTAAAGAATATTCAACGAGCGGGATTACAGGTGCAGGGGGGATTCATTGTAGGATTCGACAGCGACACTCAATCTATTTTTCAACGGCAAATCGATTTTATCCAGAAAAGCGGGATCGTGACCGCAATGGTTGGTCTGCTTCAAGCCCCTGTCGGCACAAGGCTCTATGAGCGTTTAAAACAGGAGGGGCGGGTGCTCGGTCATACATCAGGAGATAATGTGGATGGCACAACGAATATCATCACTCGAATGGATCTTGATACGTTGCACGAAGGGTACAGGAAGATAATGCTCCATATTTATTCGCGCAAGCATTACTATCGACGGGTCAGGACGTTCCT
>DAOVUP010000158.1 GCA_030632525.1 Desulfobacteraceae bacterium
CGGGAATCGGGGAGACCATAAACCGGAGCCATTCCACCGTGCTTTATTCTGTAGAGCTTGTGGAGCACAAGATGAAGACTGATCGTAATCTCAAACATCAGATCAATTTCCTCTCTAAGCGTCTCGGTGAAATTAAAAAATGATTCACGAAGATCCATTACCGTTCAAAACTGTTTTTGCCTGGTGCTTTGTTATCCTTAGTGGCCTTATCGCTGCTTATATTGCCTTTTTGTCCCTTATCTCCGTCTGGGTAGGTTTCACCCATATTTACCGGGCAGGTTCCTGGGTTCCCATCTTGGTAGGGATAGTTCTTCTCACCATCGTTTTGTGGCTGTACTTCCGACTCTCACGAACCGTACTCAACCTCAGCAACCGGAAAGAAGAAGGTATAATCAACTTCATTTCTTAATCATTTAATTCGCTACTACTTCTGATTTATAAAAAGACCTGAGGAACTCCTCGTCTTTTGGTGATAGATTGAACCGGCTGGCGGCCTCCTGAATGAGCAACGCAATACTTCTCTCCTCATCTTCCAACCGGCCTTCAGAAACCCACTTCACTGCCTGTCGCACTTTGTCACCCTTTGGCTGGATCGTTGCCATATCTTTCACCTAATTTTTATGCCCCTGTAAAAAGTCCTTTTATAACCGTTCACAGATTTCCTTCTCACTCATCTTCCATTAACTTGGCGACCCCTACCACTTTCTCTCCCTCTCCAAGGTTGATCAATTTAACCCCTTGGGTATTCCTCCCTATGACAGAAATATCAGCCGCCCTTAATCTTATAATCTTTCCATGTCCGGTAATTATCATCAACTGATCTTGATCGCTCACCTGATAGGAATAAACCACAGGGCCATTTCTTTCACTGGTCTTGATAGTAAACACACCCTTCCCACCCCTGGCCTGCCGGTGGTACTCATCAGTCTTTGTCCTCTTTCCGTATCCATTTTCCGTCACGGTCAGGATCGTGGCACCTTCACTGATTGTCTCCATTCCAACGACCGCATTATCAGGTGCCATTCTAATCCCGATATTACCGGTAGCCACCCTGCCCATACCCCGCAATTCTGACTCTTTGAAACGGATCGACTTACCCTCCCTCGTGGTAAGAAAAATATCCTGGTCCCCGCTTGACACTCGAACCGCTATCAGCTCATCCCCTTCCCTGATCTTTACACCGATAGTGCCTATGGTTCTGGGATGGCTGTAAGCCGTAAGCTCTGTTTTCTTGACCAATCCCTCTTTAGTGGCCATGACAACATATTTCCCTTCCTCATAATCCCTCACCGGGAGAATAGTGGCGATTCTCTCCCCCTTCTTTAGATCCAGGAGATTCACGATCGCCTTTCCCTTGGACATCCGGCCTGCCTCCGGAATCGTATGGACCTTCTTCCAATAAACACGTCCCTTATTAGTAAAAAAGAGGAAATAATCATGTGAAGAGGCTACAAACAGGTGTTCGACAAAATCTTCTGCCTTTGGCTTGACGCCGGTCATCCCTTTGCCACCCCGGCGCTGTGCCCTGTAAAGACTGATCGGATTTCTCTTGATATAACCCTCATGGCTTATTGTCACAACCATATCTTCCTCAGTAATCAGGTCATCCATATCAATGTCATCCACATCCTCAAGGATCTCTGTCCTCCTCTCATCCCCATACAGTTCCTTAATCTCCTCTACTTCATCCTTTATGATTTGAAGCACCATGGCCGGACTCTCCAGGATGGCATGGAATCTTGCTATATCCTTTATTAACTCCTGGTATTCTCCTTCTATCTTTTCTCGCTCCAATCCGGTCAATCTCTGTAATCTCATATCCAAGATGGCCAGGGCTTGAATCTCGGAGAATTCAAACTCCGAAATAAGTCGGGTCTTTGCCTCTTTAGCATCAGATGAAGACCTGATAAGTTCTATAACATCATCAAGATACTCTAAGGCCTTTTTCAGCCCTTCAAGAACATGGGCACGCGCTTCCGCCTTTTTGAGCTCGTAAATGGTCCTTCGTATGATAATTTCCCGACGATAGTTAATAAAATGTTCAATAAACTCTTTGAACGCAAGAATCTGGGGACGTCCATTAACAATTGCCAAGAGAATAATTCCAAAAGATGTCTCTAGCTGGGTAAACTTATATAACCTGTTCAAAATAACCAGGGCCATACTATCACGCTTGACCTCTATGACGATCCTCATACCGTCCCTGTCAGACTCATCCCTTATTGCCGAGATACCTTCTATTTTTTTATCCCTAACGTATTGACCAATCTTTTCTAACAATTTCCCTTTATTTACCTGATAAGGAATTTCAGAAATTATAATCCTTTCCCTGTCGTTTCCAAACGTCTCAACAAAGGCCCTTGCCCTCATCTTGATAATACCCCGCCCTGTGGAGTATGCCTCTAAGATCCCCTTTTTTCCGAAAATGAATCCCGCCGTAGGAAAGTCCGGTCCCGGAACAGTCTCCATCAACTCTTTTAATCCAATTTCCGGATTGTCTATTACTTTCCCAATCGCCTCACAAGTTTCAACTAAATTATGAGGTGGTATATTTGTTGCCATCCCAACTGCAATGCCACCAGAACCGTTGACCAATAGATTGGGTATTCGGGTCGGCAAAACCACAGGTTCCAGAAGAGAGCCATCATAAGTCGGCAAGAAATCAACTGTCTCTTTTTCGATGTCCGCGAGAAAATCCTGGGTAGCCCGAGTCATTCTCACTTCAGTATATCTCATTGCCGCTGGCGGGTCACCGTCAACAGACCCAAAATTCCCCTGACCGTCGATTAGCGGGTATCTAAGGGAAAAATCCTGTGCCATCCTGACAATCGTATCGTATACAGCAGTATCACCGTGCGGATGATATTTACCTATAACATCACCAACTACCCTGGCGGATTTTTTGAAAGGTCTGTTATAATAATTCTTCAGATCGTGCATTGCGTAAAGCACACGCCTGTGCACCGGTTTCAGACCGTCCCTGATGTCAGGCAGGGCCCTGCCCACGATAACACTCATGGAATATTCAAGATAAGATTTTTGCATCTCATCTTCTATGCTGACAGAATCATACTCTAATTCCGAAATCATTATTTTTCACATCTCCAATCCCATTAATAACCTGCGCTAAATTGTTTATCACCCAATCTCTAAATTCCAGACTAAATAGTGTCTGAACGAAAACTAGGATTTTTTGTTCAGATCAAGGAAGGCAAAAATTTTAACCACAGGAATACATTGAGTATTTCGAGGATTAAAATTTGAGTCTGACACAGATATGGGCGAAAAAGACAGTTTTCGTCAGACACTAAATGTCCAGTTCAGTAACTTCCAACGCATTCTTTTGGATAAACTCTCTTCTCGGTTCAACCTTGTCACCCATAAGGATAGTGAAAATATTATCGGCCTCTACCGCATCTTCAATTCTCACTTTGACAAGCGTTCTTTTTTCCGGGTCCATGGTTGTATGCCACAACTGATCCGGATTCATTTCACCCAAACCTTTATATCTCTGAATTCCAAGACCCTTCTTGGCCTTTTCCATAAACTCCTTAAGGAGTTGTTCCGGATCTTCGATTTTTTCCCTTTCTCCCCCTCCAATCTTGAAACTACCCCTTTTCAAGTCGCAAAAATCATCACTTAACTCCATTAACTGACGCAACTCCGGTGATGAGAGGAATTCCCAGTCGACCTCACATTTTTGTCCTCCATTTTTAGTTTCTGTTACTGAGAATTCGTAATATCCGTCCTCTTCTCCAAGGTTAATATCGCTCACACTAAAACCGCCTTCTTCGAGTTTACCAAAAAGATCTTCCATAAAGGTCCTGTCTTTAAATTGGTGCCTATTTGTCACTCCATTTAAGACCAGGAACTCTATAAATTTTGAACTGAAGCCCTTTCTCGATAATTTATCAAGACGCTCAAAAAACCTCACAAGCCGATTAAGCATGGTGATAAGATTCTTTCCCGAAATCTCTCTTTCATTGTCGAGAAGAACAGCCTCGTTTTCAGAAATACGTTTTAGAATAAAGTCATTAAATCCCTCTTCGTCCTTTATGAAGATCTCCTTCTTCTTTTCCGAGACACGGTAAAGCGGGGGTTGCGCCACATAGAGATATCCCTTATCAATAAGATCCGGCATCTGTCTGAAAAAAAAGGTCAGGAGGAGTGTTCGAATATGAGCCCCATCCACATCCGCATCGGTCATGATGATTACCTTGTGATATCTGATGGAATCGATATTATAGTCCTTCTCTCCAATCCCTGTTCCCAGGGCAGCAATCATGGTTCGGATCTCTTCACTCGATATCATTTTGTCGAATCTGGCCTTTTCGACATTTAGAATCTTCCCCTTAAGGGGCAAAATAGCCTGATTCTTCCGGTCTCTCCCCTGTTTTGCGGAACCACCTGCGGAATCACCCTCCACTATGAAGATTTCGCTTTTGCTCGGATCTCTTTCCTGGCAGTCGGCCAATTTCCCTGGCAAAGAATGATCCGACAGAATACCCTTTCTCCTCGCCAACTCCTTGGCCTTTCTTGCAGCCTCTCTGGCCCTGGCGGCATCAATCACCTTTGCCAGAATTGACTTTATAACAGGTGGATTTTCTTCAAAAAAAATGCCCAAACCCTCATTCACAAGATTTTCCACCAACCCCTTAACTTCACTGTTTCCCAGTTTGGACTTGGTTTGGCCCTCAAACTGGGGCTCAGGCAGCTTCACACTTATAACTGCTGTCAAACCCTCCCTGGCATCGTCTCCTGTCAGTTTTTCTTTGACATTTTTTGCCTGGGGAGAATTCAGCAGATACTGGTTGATACTTCTTGTAAGGGCCGATTTAAACCCAACTAAATGGGTACCCCCCTCTTGCGTGTTGATATTATTTGCAAAAGTAAACAGGTTCTCTTTATAAGAGTTGTTATATTGAAAGGCGACTTCTATTACTACACCACTCTTTTCTCCTGAAATATGAATCGGTTTTTCATGAAGGACCACTGTGTTTTTGTTAAG
>DAOVUP010000241.1 GCA_030632525.1 Desulfobacteraceae bacterium
AGGATGATCGGCGTTATAGGCACCATCACCCTCCTCGTGGTCGGTTTCGGCCTCAGCACCCTAACCCGGATAAACCTTAAAAGTTCACTTTAGACATCCCCCTCTGAGGTGGGGACACACCTTAGTCCCTTTATTCATTTCTCCTGTTTATCCGGGTTGGAACGTTAAGGGATTCCCCAGTTTCAAGTTTCAAGTTTCAAGTTCCAACTACACTTTCTATTGCATCGACAACCACTTGAGGCCGGATAGGTTTTGACACATATTCATCCATACCCGCCTCCAGACATCTTTCCCGATCCCCTTTCATGGCATGCGCGGTCATGGCAATGATCGGAATATGGCCGCCTTTTTCCTTCTCCTTTTCACGAATCACGGCCGTTGCCTCAAAGCCATCCATCTCAGGCATCTGCACATCCATCAGGATAACATCAAAGGGTTCCTTTTCAAATTCGGCCACTGCCTCTTTTCCATTTGCGGCCACCACCACATGGTACCCCCTCTTGGTGAGGACTTTGACGGCCAATCGCTGATTGACCACATTGTCCTCTGCAAGAAGGATGCGAAGGCAGGTCTTGTTTTCTCGAATGGAATGCTTTGTAACGAGATCTTTTTCCCCCGGCCCGGCTCTGTCTATATCAAGAACCGTCAGGATTGCGTCAAACAGTTCAGACTTCTTGATCGGCTTGGTCAGGTAGGCCGCAATACCTAATTTACGGCATTTTTCGGCATCGCCCCGCATCCCCACCGAAGAGATCATCATGATCATAGGGGAGGCCCACTCCGGATTCTCTATTATTTCTGAAGCAATTTCAAATGCCCCTTTTTCGGAGGCATATGCATCCATCAGCACTAAGGAAAACGACTTACCGGAACGTCCCGCATCTTCCAGCACCCGGAGCACGTCATCACCCCCAGCGATAGTGGGCGACATCTCCCAGCCGATCAAAACCTCCTCGAGTATCTCCCTGTTGGTCGCATTGTCATCGATCACCAGGACGGGCAAACCCTTTAGATCGGGCAGCTGTAGCTTCTTGTGCGACAGGGGCATTTTTTGCAGGCCGAATTTTGCGGTGAACTGAAACGTTGATCCCTCTCCAGGCTCGCTTTCTACCCAGATCTTTCCACCCATCATAGAGGCTAATTTGGACGATATGCTCAGCCCCAGGCCGGTGCCCCCATATTGACGTGTGGTGCTCTCATCGGCCTGAGAAAAGGCCTCAAAGATTTTCCCCTGCTTCTCAAGCGGGATCCCGATTCCGGTATCCTTGACCGAAAAATGCAGAATGGCGTAATCCTCGCTTTCATCCTCGACCTTTACCTCAACGACCACCTCGCCCTTTTCCGTGAATTTGAGGGAGTTCCCCGCCAGATTTACAATAACCTGGCGCAATCGCCCTGGATCACCCACAAGAGCAACAGGGACATCCCTGTGTATACGGCAGGCTAACTCCAGACCCTTATTATGCGCCAGAAATGCCAGGCTCTTTACAGTGTCTTCCACCGCGTTGTTGAGATTGAAATCGATATGCTCGAGCTCTAACATGTCGCCTTCTATTTTTGAAAAGTCTAAGATATCATTCAGCAAGGAGAGCAGTGAATCGGCAGAGCTCTTTACCATCCCCAAATACTCTTTTTGTTCATCAGTGAGCTTTGTGTCTAAACAGAGATCTGTCATGCCAATTATCCCGTTCATCGGGGTCCTTATATCGTGGCTCATACTGGCAAGAAAGAGACTCTTGGCCTGGTTGGCCTTTTCGGCCTCCTCCTTGGCCTGGGCCAACTCTTCCTGGGTGGACTTCAGCTCACGGATCGCGTTTTCCAATTCCTGATTCTTCTGAACCGCATTTTCAAAGGAGGAAAAGAGAAGATCTACCATCTGCATCCGGTCTGAGGTGATAGTATACTGCTTACCTTTGAAGAATATTTTAAACCCCCAATCCCCGGATGCGGTCCTGCGGAGTTCCCGGTTAACAAGTACGCTATTGACCCTGGAGATCAGAAAATCTTCCTGGTAGGGTTTTGTGATAAAATTGTCAGCCCCGCACTGAAGTCCCCTGATAACGTCCACCGGATCAGAGAGTGATGTCAAAAGGATAACCGGAATAGCTTTAAGAGACTCTTGCTCTTTGATCTTCCTGCACATCTCGTAGCCATCCATTTCAGGCATAACAATATCACTGATAACAAGCGCCGGTGCATGTTCTTTTAGATAATCGAGCGCTGCCTGGCCGTTGTTGGCCACTGAAACAATATAATCATGTTGCTCAAGAGTGTACTGCAGCTTCAAGGCCTGTGTCAGGCTATCCTCAACAATCAGAATTTGGGTGTCTTTGTCCACGGGTATTTCCTTGTAAATTCGTTATTGGTTAATGGCGTCTCGTTGCTCGTTGCTGGATACTTGTTGTAGCGAAGCGAAAATCCCGTCTTCAGCGGGATTCGTTGCTGGATTCTGGATTGATGATTGATGATTGTTGATTGAAAAACCTAACCCGCAACCCGTAACTCGCAACCCGCAATCCCAATACCAAGTACCAAATACCCAATCTCCAACCATCAATCCTTAGCAAATTCCGGATACAATTTCTTGACGCATTCAGGACAGATACCGTGACTGAACTGGACCTCTGAATGCTTCGAAAAATAGGCCTCTAACTGGCTCCACGATCCCTTGTCATCGCGTATTTTTTTGCAATTGGCGCATATGGGGATTATTCCATGAAGGGTTTTGATGGTATCGAGGGCCTCCTTCAATTCTTTATTCGTTTTCTCCAATTCACGTTTTTGCTGGAGGCTGTTCTGGTAGGTGGAGAAGAGAAGGTCAAGTATCTGCATGCGATTTGAATTGATAAAATACTTTTTCCCAGCAAAAAAGACTTCCATACCCATTTCGGTACGTGGACTTGTTCTCATGGTCCGGTTTACGAGAATATACTCGATCTGGGAGAGAAGCAGTTTCGGATCATAGGGCTTTGTAACGAAGTTATCTGCCCCGGACTCAAGACCCTTGATAATATCCTCGGGCTCATTCAGCTGGGTAAGGAGGAGAACCGGAATCTCATCGAGGTCATCATCCTCCTTTATCTTCCTGCACAGCTCATAACCGTCCATCTCCGGCATAAGGATATCACTGATAACGAGATCGGGTTTCCCTTCCTTCAAGAAGGAGAGACCCTCTGCACCGTCATAAGCAACAGAAACCTCAAAACCGCTTTCCTCTAACAGACTTTCCAATTGGATAGCCTGCGTGTGGCTGTCTTCAACAATCAGCACCTTCGCCTTTTTCACCTGTTTCTCGCCTTTAACGGCCATCGCCTACCCCCTGGCTTGATGATCCTCGATTCATAACCAATACACTTCCAACTTAACCTCTCAACCACTTAACAACTCAACTGCTCCCCATTGCATTCAAGAACCCCG
>DAOVUP010000041.1 GCA_030632525.1 Desulfobacteraceae bacterium
TATAATCGCAACGACTTTCAAGATGCTCCATTCGATTGCGGAAGAAGAGGATGTTGTTTCACTGCTCTTTGTCATGATTGTCTCCCAGGTGTGGACGAGTGGTTAATGTGCCCTACGCCAAGCCAGGGCACAGGCCGTAATTGCTATGTTGTCTTGTGCACATTCAGAGGTTACATTCATTAAGGGTGTATTCAAGAATGTTCGATGTTCATCTCTTTAAAGTGTGCCTTTGATGGGGGTGGCGGAATGCGGGAAAACAGAGCGATACAGTCTGTAAAGCAGGCTCACAGGCCGGGCCGAGAAGCGCACCGCTTTATGCGGGGCCACTGCGGATAGATTTTTCCTGATATTGCGCCAGATAATGGTGTGGTCTACGCCGGGGCTTCCTATTCGCAGTATGAAATCGCCTGTGGGCATATGCATGTTTTCGATCACCTCATACGGTCCACGCCGCACCATACGGCCTACTCCAGGCATCCGGCCCATACCGGCCCCGAATTTTAGATAACGCTCTTCCTCGATGTAGATACGCCCCTCTTCATCCAGGCTGTGTTCTTCCCAGATGGGGGCATTTTCCACCGAGTGATAGTAGTGAATGGTAAAGCGTTCGCCCGGCTCTAATGGGAGAACCAACAATGGCCCGTCTTTCAATACGGGGGTTAGGCGCAGCTCCAGGCCGCCTGGCAAATACCAGGCGGCCAGAGCCAGACCGATGATTGCGCCGGTTACCCCCCATACGGAGGACCGAACCGGCTTCTTGAACAATTTCTGTCACCCCGTTAAGGAATCAGCCTTGCAGGCACCTTGATCCCCTTTTCCTTGAGGTATTTGATGGTCCCCGGATGGAGCGGGATCGGTGAGTATTTCACAGCATTCTCAGGCGTGGTGTACGCGGCTGAGGGATGAATTTTGCAGAGGTAATCATTGTGCTCGTACAGGGCCTTAACCAATTTGTACACCAAGTCCGTGTCTAAGGACTTCTGGCAGATCAGCACGTTCCACACGCCGATCGTGGGAACCGGTTTGTCAACACCATTGTATACACCGCCGGCCAATTCCACCGAAGAATAGGTCTTGTTGGCCGCGAGGACTTTTTTGGCCTGCTCAGGTGTAAAGGGAATAATCCGGATGTCATGGGTCGTTGCCAGGTCCATGATGGAACTGGTGCCGGGCCCAACCGACCACGTACCTAATTCGATGGTTCCGTCCCTGAGGGCATTGGAGCTCTCGGTAAAGGAAAGGCGGGTGTCCTTATAGGAGTCCAGGGGAATACCAAGGGCCTTGAATACGACCTCGGCCATGAAATTGGTGCCGCTTCCCGGGCTCCCGCTGCTGATCGTTTTACCCTTTATCTGCTCTACGTTTGTGATAGGACTCTTCTTCAAGGTTACCAACTGAAGCAGATTGGGGTACATTATGGCCATGGAAAGGATCTTTTGTTTCTTTCCCTTAAACTTGGAAGTGCCATTATAACCTGCCACGGCCACATCTCCCATTACCTCTCCGACGACGGTTTCGCCCTTAGATGCTAACTTTACGTTTTCCACGCTTGCGCCTGTGACTTCTGCTACGGCCCTGACGCCCGGAACATACCGGGACCATATCTCTGCTACACCCCCTCCATAGGGATAATAGATGCCGCCGGTGCCACCGGTGCCGATACCGAGGAAGAACGTTTTAGCCGCGACCGGTCCTGCAATGATCATAGTCAGGGCCACGGTGATAGCCAACACAATGCTCAGTTTTTTCATAGTCATTAGACCTCCCTTTCTTAATTTGACATTTCTACTGACCCATGGTTGTTATGTACAAGTCTATGGCCCCTGGCTTGTCCGTCACCCCTTTGACCGGATAAGTAAAGGCAGCCGTCTGGCCCGGTTTCATCAGGCCTTTCTTGGTCTTCCTGGGGATGAAACCGCCCACTGCCTTGCCATTATCCAAAAAGATGTGCACCTTGAAACGCTGAGGTTTGTCGCTAACGTTCTTTACTGCCACTTTGAAATGGAGGGCCTTGGCCCCATCCCATTTTTTGAAGAAACAGGAGAAATCCTCTAATTCGGCCTTGGGGGTTATCTCTTTGTTTATCTTCCCTTCCTGAGCGCAGGCAAACTCCCCTTCAGCGGCGTTGGCCGTTGTTCCCACAGCGGCCACAAGGCCCAGACAGACCGTCGCCCCGATCACGATAAACCAACTTAACAGCCCTTTACGTTGTTTCATGTTCCCTCCTTTCGCTACGTGTTAACTTGTGAAAAACCTTTTCAGATAACACCACAGAGGACGTGTGTTGTCAACCGCATTTTGCCCACTTGTATTTGTGGCCTGCCTGTGATATGAAAACATCATCTGGATATTCCCGCTCTCTGTTGCTTATAATGCAGATATAGGGCGTGATCCCAGACTCGGGCTGTTAAATTTCTCACATGATAGCAGGGTACATAGAAAAACAAGAAAGGCTCTGTGATCTCCCTCCGGGGCGTAGGCCCATACGGGCCGGAGGCTGTGCGCTCTGTGAGAGGAATAGAAATATGATAAGGAGAACACCATGGAAATCAAAATAAAACAAACAGAACAGAATCAGATGAAAACAAAGCCTGCCGATGAATCCCAACTCGGATTCGGTGACATCGTTACAGACCACATGTACAAAATGGACTGGGAAACTGGAAAGGGTTGGTCCAACCCCCGGATCGAACCTTACGGGGCTATCCCCATTGATCCGGCCGCTATGGTCCTTCATTATGGTCAGGAGGTATTTGAAGGTCTCAAGGCCTATACCGGCCAGGATGGCGGGATATATCTTTTCAGACCCGAAGAGAATTTCAAACGGATCAACCGGTCGGCTGAGAGACTCTGTATGCCCGAAGTGGATATCGACCTTGCCATGGAGGGGATGAAGAAGCTCATATTGTTGGACAGAGAATGGGTGCCGAAAAGCGAGGGGACATCGCTCTATATCAGACCGACCATGATTGCTACGGAACCGCACTTGGGAGTCAGGCCCGCCAACGCCTATCTTTTTTACATCATTATCGGTCCGGTGGGGGCCTACTACAAGGAAGGACTCAACCCGGTCAAGATCTATGTGGAGGATTTTTTCGTCCGAGCTGCCATAGGCGGAACCGGTGAGGCCAAGACCTCCGGAAACTATGCTTCGAGCCTCTTTGCAGCGGAAGAGGCAAAGAAAAAAGGTTTTACGCAGGTGATGTGGTTAGATGCGGCGGAAAGGAAATATGTGGAAGAAGTAGGGACCATGAATATGTTTTTTCTCATCGAGGATGAGGTAATTACGGCCCCCTTAAACGGTAGTATTCTGCCCGGGGTCACAAGGGATTCCGTCATTCGAATCGTCAAAGAATGGGGCATGAAATTATCAGAGCGATCCCTCGCCATTGACGAAGTAATCGGTGCTGCCAGAGATGGCAGGTTAAAGGAGGCCTTTGGCACAGGCACGGCTGCGGTAATATCTCCGGTTGGCCAGATAACTTATAAGAATGAGGATTATATTGTGGGGGGCGGCAAGATGGGAGAGCTTTCCCAAAAACTCTATGACGAGATCGTGGCCGTTCAATATGGGCATAAACCCGATCCTTATGGGTGGGTTGAGCGGATTGGTTGAGGTTATTAGATGATTCCTACCATTGAGTGGCAGGGTCAACATGTCAGGATGGTTGATCAGAGAAAACTCCCTTCCAAGGTTGAGTGGTACATCTGCAGGGGATATAAAGATGTCATTAATGCCATTGAAAAAATGGTCATCCGGGGCGCCCCTGCCATAGGTGTGGCAGCCGCCATGGGGCTGGCCTTAGGGGCCAGGTCTATCAGGGCCAAGACCGTGCCGGATTTCACAGCCAGGTTTAAGGAGATCGGTGAAGAGATGTTCCATGCCCGTCCAACTGCCGTAAATCTAAGATGGGCGATTGAAAGGATGATCGGGTTGGTGGAGAAGATGTCAGATCATCCTGCAGACGCAATCAAGACTTCCCTGAGGCAGGAATCTGAAAAAATCTTGGCCGAAGATATCCAAATCAATCGAAAAATGGGGATGAATGGTCAGGGCCTTATACCGGAAGGTGCAACCATACTGACCCACTGTAACGCAGGGTCCCTGGCCACCGGAGGGTACGGGACCGCCTTAGGCGTAATTCGTGCAGCCCATGAGAGGGGCAAGAAGATTCAAGTTATTGCCGATGAGACCAGGCCGTGGCTCCAGGGTCTCCGATTGACTGCCTTTGAACTGATGGAGGATGGGATCCCTGTCTCTGTAATTGCTGATAATGCGGCAGGTTCTTTAATGAGACAGAAAAGGATTGATCTGGTAATTACCGGGGCCGATAGGATTGCGGCAAACGGAGATGTGGCAAACAAGATAGGCACCTACCAGGTGGCCGTATTAGCCAAAACGCACAAGATCCCCTTTTACGTGGCAGCCCCCCTATCCACCATAGACCCAACCGTCAAAAATGGGGATCTGATCCCGGTGGAGCAAAGAGGACCGGAAGAGATTTGCCGGTTTGGGAAGTTACAGGTTGGTCCTCCGGGCGTAATGGCATTAAATCCGGCCTTTGATATCACTCCCTGCAAATACGTTTCCGCCATTATCACGGAAAAGGGTGTGATCAAGCCTCCTTTTAGAACGGGTATCAAAAATCAATTAGGCGATAGCTATTCGCCATGAACCAATCCCTAAAACTCCTTTTCGTGCCCTTCGTGTGCTTCGTGGTAAAATTATTGGTTGGTTCACCTTGCGATGGTGATGAGTAACGGAAGAATGTGGAGTTCGCGCGATACCTCCCGGGTGAGACCCAGTCGCCAGTCGGCGCATCTCCATTGGCCACCTAATATTTGATCAATTTCGCGAATCAGCCCTTTGATATTGATAATCGGATGGCGTGAAAATACTTCCGGCAGCCCATATGTGAGATTACAGGCTAAACACTTACCAGACCGCTCTTCCAGTTGAAACTCAAACTGCAGTGTGTCCCGGTCTTGCCCCTTGAATACCAGGCTAATGTCGTAAGCCCCTTCTGACGGATCTCCGTAGAGCCCTTCGAAAAAAAGATCAGCCCGATCGTGTGGAAACAGTTCCCTCAAAGCACGCTGGGTAAATAATTGTTCAAATGCTATCTTTTCCATGGAGAACTCCCGCTTCTAATCCGTATAAAGCTGAATGGGATCATTAGTTTTATCAATATCAGATCTTTAAGACTTTTGCACCCCTGATTTTACGTTCCTTAAGTTCCACCAATGCCCTGTTTGCCTCCTCCAATCGGAACTCCTGAACCTCAGGCCTTATGGGAATCCGGGATGCAATGTCCAAGAATTCGCGGATATCCCTCCTGGCCACATTGGCCACGCTTTTTATTTCCTTTTCCATCCAGAGATGACTGGGGTAGTCCAATTTCAGGAGATATTCCCTGTCGATGTCCTCTTTACGAATGGCGTTAATTACCAGTCTTCCGCCGCTTCTCAGATTATTCAACGCCTCAACAACCGGCCCCCAGACCGGTGTTGTATCGATGATGCAATCCAGTTTCACCGGAGAGTTTTCCTCTGTATTACCGGACCAAACAGCCCCTAATTCTTTGGCAAAGACCCTTTCTTTTTCGCTCCTTGCAAACACAAACACTTCTGATTTGGGGTACTTGTATTTCACCATCTTGAGCACAAGATGGGCAGAGGCCCCGAATCCGGTTAGTCCCAGATTTTGCCCGTCTTTCATATTGGTCAATCTCAGAGAGCGGTAGCCTATTGCGCCTGCACATAGCAGGGGTGCTGCTTCGGAATCAGAAAAGATGTCAGGAATATTATAGGCAAAATCCTCCAAGACGGTAATATATTCTGCATATCCGCCGTTGGCATCTCTCCCGGTTGCCTTGAATTCCTCGCATAGATTTTCATCCCCTTTCATACAAAACCCGCATTTTCCGCAGGCAGAATAGATCCAGCCGATTCCGACCCGTTCTCCCGATCTTAACCTGTTTGCGCCTTTCCCCGTTTCCACTACCTTCCCAACAACCTGATGCCCAAGGACCATGGGGAATCGAGGCGGTGGGGTTCTTCCCTCTATTTCATCCAACTCGGTGTGACAAACCCCGCAGGCTGAAATTTTAACTAAGACTTCCCCTTCTCCGGGTTCAGGATCTGGGAAATCAACCATTTGAAGGGGCGCTCTGTTTTCTGCAAAGCTGGAGATTCCATTCAATTGCATTGCCTTCATGATGGTCGTCCTTCCGTATTCTTGACAAAATAATTTACTGCAAAGGTGCGGAGGTTCATCCTTGATTTACGTCCTACACCACTTACATCATAGTACGCCATCGTCATCCGTCTTCAAGCCTTTTTTGTTCAACAAACGACTTTTGAAACTCTCAACCTGGCTCTCTAAGCCAACCGCCTGATCCACAGGCAATACGAAAGCGATACCAGTGCCCGGCTTTTCGAAATGTCCGGCCTCATATATCGCGTTCATGACCTGATCGACGAGGTGTTCCTCTAAAAGAAACAGTACAGAATCTGTCTGTGCCTCTAAAGTCAGGCCGAAAAAGGTCTTTGCCTCATGAATGCCCGTGCCCCGGGAAGGAATAATAGTGGCGCCGGTGGCACCGGCCTCCTTTGCCGCATCCACGATACTATCTGTCACATCAGTCTTCACTGTCGCAATGATTAATTTAAATCGCATGTTATCTCTCCCTTCTGGACTTGACGCGTTTTCTGGCCCACCATTGCACAATTTGAACATAAGCCAGCACTGTAATCACGGGAAAAAGGCTTGCAAAGGCAATCAAACCGAACCCGTCAAGGGCCGGGTTGCGGCCCGGGATGGTTGCTGAAAGCCCCAGTCCCAAGGCCGCTACTATTGGGACTGTCACAGTAGACGTGGTCACACCTCCGGAATCGTAGGCAAGAGGAATAATCGCTTTTGGCGCAAAGATGGTCTGCACTATTACTATCAGGTATCCTGCTGCGATATACAAGAAGAGGGGTGTCCCGGTAATGATCCGGAATGTCCCGAGTGCAATCCCGACGGCCACCCCAAGGGCCACCACAAGCCGCAACCCCCATTGGTTGATGGTACCGCCCGAAACCTGATTTGCTTTATACGCAACAGCAATGAGCGCAGGTTCTGCAATGGTGGTCGCAAAACCGATTAAAGCGGCAAACAGATAGATCCAGCCGTAAGCCCACCACACCGGATTTTGAGGTACTATCTCTGTTCCGAAAACAAACTCCGGGGCTGAGAGTTGTTTTGCCATGATCTTGCCCAACGGAAAAAGGGCTTTCTCTAACCCAACTAAAAACAGAGTGAGCCCTATCAGCACGCAAACGAAGCCCACAATTACCTGGCGCAAGTGGGGGATGGGCTGGCGCAGTATAATGTACTGGAAACCCACTATAAGTGCCAGAACCGGAAAAACATCCCTGCAAGTGGTAACAAATGTTTGTGCAATTTCAAGCAACATATTCATCTACCAGGCAACCTTAACGCCGAAAACTATCATACCAAAGCCCAACACAAAAATCATTGGGAACAGTGACGCAAGGGCAATCATACCAAAGCCGTCCACCATTGGATTACGGCCCCGAATAGAGGTAGCAAGACCGACTCCGAGGGCGGTGACAAGGGGTACCGTCACAGTGGAAGTCGTGACTCCTCCCGAGTCGTAGGCGATCCCGACAATTTCCTTAGGGGCTATCAGGGTCATTGAAATGACAAGCACATAGCCGGCGATAATCAGATAATGAACAGGCCAGCCACGCAAAATACGTATTATGCCGATACCGATAGCCAGGCCCACCGAGACCGCCACAGTAAGGCGCAAACTCAGGGCATAGAAGGCCTGGGCGCTTTCGCTTGATGCGATAATGTCTTCCTGGGCAGCCACTTCTGCCGCCTCCTCGGTGATGGCAATCAGGGCAGGCTCGGCCACGGTGGTGGAAAACCCCAGGCCAAATCCAAAAATCAATAACCAGGTCAGACTCCCTTTTTTTGCAAACGCGATAGCCAGAGTCTCCCCGATCGGGAACAAACCCATCTCAAGACCTTTGACGAACAGCATGAGACCTATTACCACTAAGCCTGCGCCGATAAGCACCTCAAGGAGCTGGGGAAAAGGTTGTCGAAGTACGGCAACCTGAAAGATAGAGATGACTAAGATGATGGGAAAGAGATCGCTTATGGCGTCTTTCAGTCTTTTAAATATTCTCCGGAGGAGTGTGGGGATAAGATATCGGAGTTCAGTCTTTTGGGGCATCGGTAACCTTCCTTCTTCAAATAGCATACCTCATAACATAATTCAGGGCAAAAGCTTTATTTCCCAGGGTGTTTTTGTTCTACCCCATCTTAAAAAATAAAATCAACTACTTGAAGAAAATTCTGGACAAAAGCCTCCGGATGAAGTATA
>DAOVUP010000131.1 GCA_030632525.1 Desulfobacteraceae bacterium
GATAACACCTGAAATGGTGGCAAATACCGGGGTCAGGAAGGTAAAAGCAGAGAGAAGACTTACCGGATAGGCGTGCACGAGATAGAACCAGACAAGATAGCTTATGAAGGCGATAATGATTCCCTGAAATAATATCGATGAGATGATGAGGGCATCAAAACGTTGAATGGGCACCTCCTGAAACAGGATACTCAGGAGGAAAAGGATGGGGATGGAAAAAACGGTCTGGTAAAAGAGCGTGTGATGATGTGACACCCTTCCCACCAATCGTCTCTTGATATAGATAGTGGTAACTGCCCAAAGAAGGGCTGCGCCCAGGGCACACATATCACCACCCAATTGGATCAGCGAGGGGACGCCCAGGTATTTGCTCAAGAGGAGGACAATGCCCGCAAATGCCAGGATCAGCCCGATTCCTTTATGAATGGTAATTCGATCTCCCCGCAGGAAATAATGAGCCCCTAAGGTATGGAAAAAAGGCGTGCTATAGAGGAGAATCCATGCCGAAGAAACCGTTGTATAAAGTAGCGAGGAAAACAGGAGTGCAAATTCTGCCCCGAACAGTATCCCCACAACCAGGCCATCCAGCACCTTTCCCGGAAAAAGGCGCATCCTGTTCACTTTCATCCAGGCAGTTAATCCCAATACTGCGATTACAGACCGGATGCCGGCACCAAAAATAGGGTCTATACCAGCGTTGCTGACCTTTATGGCTACCCCGTTAAAACCCCACAACATACAGAGCACGGTAAGCAGGGCCATAGCCTTTAAATCAAGGGTGTCTTTCTCTGGCATCTGTTTTGCCCAAAACAGGTTCTCAGTTACAACTCCCCCTCAATGCAAGTCGTATCAAAACCCCCGCGTGTGTTGTATACGGTTGTAACTTTCAGGCGATCTGTTGAAAGTTTATCCTTCAGATCATGATAAATCCTTTTTGTCACGCCTTCTTGAAATAGTCCGACATTGCGAAAACTGACGATATAGTATTTAAGGGACTTGAGCTCTATGCATTTTCCCCCCTCGGGGTAATACTCGATAATCAAACGACCTACATCCGGCAAACCACTGAATGGGCAGGCGGCAATAAATTCCTCTGTTTCCGTTTTTATGTATTGATTTGAGCTGTCAAACTCAAAGGTCTCAAGAAAGTCGGTCCTGATATTATCAGGGGTCTCCCATTCAAAGATCCTTCCATCAGCTTTTACCATTAGCGTGTCCCCCTTTCCAAACAGACAAGCCACATCTCGCCACCTTCAGCATTTCCGATCATAAACTGATCCCCCGGACATATGGCCTCTATTAATATCACATATTTCCCAACAGTTAACCATATTCCGTTCAGCACTTCAACAGAGATCAACCAATTTCAATATCTTATGAATATATTTGCATTCAAGACACGCAGCAAATCCTGCGATTGCCTGACCCACCCTTGACTTAAACTGCGCCTTTCATTAACCTGATCTTATGGAAAAGAAAATCAATATAGAGAGGACATCCAATTCAGATCTCATGGATTTTGTTCTGCCGGGAAAGGCCGGGGAAATTCTTCCCTCACTCGTTGAGGGGTGGGTATGAAGCACTCCGGGCTTATTACCCTGCTCACAGATTTTGGTCTGGAAGATCCTTATGTGGGCATGATGAAGGGGGTTATATTGACCGTCAACCCGGATGCCCGCATTATCGACATAAGCCACCATGTTAAGGCCGGGTCCATTACCAGGGCTGCAGGAATCATCCGCGAGACCTATCCCTATTTTCCGGAAGGAACCGTTCATATATCAGTGGTTGATCCTGGAGTAGGCGGTAAGAGACGGGCAATCATCTTAATAACCCGATCTCATCTTTTTGTGGGACCTGATAATGGCATCTTCTGGCCTATCATGAATTTACATCAAAATATCAAGATCATACACATCACCGAAACCAAATACTTTCTCCCTGATGTGAGCAACACATTTCATGGCCGGGATATCTTTGCCCCGGTGGCAGCACACCTGTCAAAGGGAGTCGACCCTTTTGAAATGGGACCGGTCATCAGCGACCCTGTTAAGCTCCAGCTCCCCGCTCCACACCAGGAAGGCGAAACCCTCCATGGCCAGGTAGTTAGAATTGATCATTTCGGGAACCTGATCACTAACATCCACCGTAAAGAGATTGAGGAATTTACGGGGGGTAAAACCCCGATCATAAGGCTTGAAGATCTTCTTATAGAAGGTATGCGAGGGATATATGCCGAATGCGGAAAAGGAGAATTCCTGAGCCTGTTCGGCAGTTCCGGTTATCTTGAGATCGCAGTCAACCAGGGCCGGACCTCTGATCTACTTGGCCTCGATGAGGCGGAAATCATCGGGTTAGAGGTTGAAGTTAGCCTCGGCCTCTAAATACTCTTCCCACTCCACAGGTAATAGCGATTTTTTCTTGTTGTTGCACTCTTTACAGGCAGGGACAAGATTCCCTTTCTTGCTTTTCCCACCCCGTGCAAGAGGCACCACATGGTCCATGGTCAGGTTCTCCCGCCCCACCTGCCGGTTGCAATAATGACAAATCCCCTTCTCGATTCTGCTGTTCCACCAGTGGGAACGTCTTAGGCGCCGGGCTTTTTCCTTTTCCCGTCTTATCTCTTCATCGCTAAGAGTTTCGAAATAGATAGCCATATAAAACCTGATGGACCGGAAAAAGTCACTGACCTGTCTTTGTCATTCCCGCGAACGCGGGAGTGACGGCCCTGAAGACCTTTTACGAGACCATCAATCCCTGAATTCCTCAATCCCTAAATCCCTGAATTACGTTTCTCAATTTCCATACTTCTCTTTCAGCACCCTGATAACCTCTTTTAGACGCTCTTCCTCCTGTCCGCCTCGATCATTTTCAGGCTTCTGCTGAATTCCGGTCTTGTCTGTTGTGGTCCTAAAAAAAGAGGTCTTAATAGGTGGGTTTACACGTATATTAAGGACAAAATAACGTTCAGCCCTCTCTGTTTCCACAGAGTAGCCTATCTCGTAGGGATACCATCCTGAATCCACCTGTTTGTAATTGTCAAACCGGACGATCGCCAGATCTTGGCTTGAAGACCTCAGGGGCACATAGGAAAAAAGAAGGGGTAGAAAATTCTCCTTATTAATCAGAAGTTTTGGACTTTCAGGGCCCTTATCTCCTACGCAGTAGGCAACGATCCCGTCAAGCCTGGTAAAGCCGACAGACTCAAGATTAACACCCATTTGAGCTAAGAAAGTCATAATTGTTTCCCGGTTATTTGCCATCAAAAGCCTCCTAAAAGCAGTGTCACTGTTCCCTTGCCCCTCCGCAGCCTCATACGCAACCTGCCCTTTTCTCTGGGCCGGCTCTCCGGGGGGTGGGGGTATAGGCGCGCCGGCGATATCAAGACTCTCCGGCCGTCCTGTGATCTCTGAGCGGCAATATCCTGGGGATTTAAGCCATGTCTTCTCCTGAAAAACCATTGTGGTCTCTTGATCTTGAGGATCTAACACGTGAGTGGACTGGTCAATGATCAATGTCTTGAAACTGGAAAATCTCGCCCTCATTTTGTCAATAAGCTGGTCCACCGGCATAAGATACCCTGACGAACTCCCGGGCATTACCAAAAGGAGAGATGTAATAAGCAAAATCATGCCAACTTTTTTGAAACTGGTATTGGTACGCATACCAACAGTAGAACCGCTCTTTTCCATCTGACTTAACATCGCATCTCTCACCTGATCCATAAGCTCAGGGATTTTTCTCTTTGTATAATTTGCGAGAGAAATAGGTTTTCCAATACTTAAACTGAAGGAGCCCTTTTTTATCCTGAGGCTCCCCTTGGGGGCAATGCGGTGGCTGCCGTTGATCGCCACAGGTACGATGTCGCAACCTGATTTGATCGCCAGACTGAATCCACCCTTTTTAAATTGCCCCAACCTTCCGTCAGGACTCCGCGTCCCTTCAGGGAAAATGAGCACGGATGCCCCGTTTTTTATCCTTTCTGCCGCCAGATTCATGCTCTTAACAGCCTTTCTTGGATCATCTCTTTCTATTCCTATGTACCCGGCCCTTCTCGTGGCAGTGCCAAAAACGGGGAGGTTCATCAGCTCCTGTTTCAAGATAAATTTGAAATTCACCGGCAGGCATGCAAGCAGGGCAAAAATATCGAAAAAGCTCTGGTGATTGGTCATATAGATACGCGGCACATCAGTGTCAAGATTTCCCAGACCGCTCACCCTTACCCTGATGCCGCAGACCCGGAGAATCATTTTGGACCATGGAGCAGCGCAATAGAAATGCACCTTCCTTCCGGTCTTGTCAACAACAGAGATCATGATGCCCCACGTGCTCATGATTATTGTCCAAACAACGATAAACGCGTTTAAGCTGATATACCTGATCATGATAAGTACTCCTAAAGACTTACTTCAAGGACCGTTTCGCCGTCTTTGGTCTCATAGATTACAATTTCGCTCTTTGATTTCTCATTCACGGGCAGATTCCAATTTATATAGCCGAAAATGTCAGTATTTCACGGACATCCCTATTTCCCCACTAATCACAGTTTCTCATATTGACGCTGAACCTCGTCAGTCCCGTAGACCCTCTCAAGCCTGCGTACAATAAAGTGACCACGTGCCATGTCCTGGAAATGATCGATAAAAATCGTGTTTATCAATGCACCTCCCGCTGCCCCAATTAGAGGCACGGCCTGTGCTGCAAATTTCTCTGAGACGTTTACTCCAAAACGGGATGCAATTGTGGTTATGAACCTGGAAATCGCCGGGGCACCCTTCTCTGCCAACCCTTTTTTCGCTATGTATTTGACGGCTTCAGAAACCTCGCGGGCAAAAGCAGCCCGCACCACAAAATATCCGGTCTCAGTTGCATCGTCTCCGGGCGATTTCCCTCCAAGGGCAAAAACTTCCAGGCAAGCCAACTTTGCTTCGAGCGTTTTGATCTTTTCGCCTTCGCTCCGTGCGATATCGGCAATGGAACGGAGCATGATGATTGTTGAGACAGGCAACTCCACTGTAAGGGCTGGCAGACCAAAGGCACCACCTACTGCACCGGAAGTTGCAGCAAGCATTTTGTGCAAAAAATTCCAGGAAGATACCCTTGGCCGTTCATCCATCGTTATAACCGCGAATTCCAGTGCCTTGCGCAATGATTCTTTTGTAGCCTGCTGGACCACCTCTGACCATTTGGCTGGTAGAATTTCAAAACCCTTATCAATAGCAGTCCCCAACGCATCGGTGATCCTTGCAGCCAGGCCCGGGTTTTCTAATAGATCTTTTGCATATTTCAGATCCTCGATTTCGTTTTGTGACATGGGCATTTTGATTCGCTCCCCTTCAGGCTTAACGCTATTGGTAAACGCTGGTTGTTCCACCCCATCAAAAGGAGTCCTTTTTGCCCTTCCGTCTCCTTACTTGTATTTTATAGTCTTAGCACAGTTTTCAGATCGCAATCCAGATCCTATTTCCAGCATCCTCACATGTGTTTTATTGTTTTTCGACTGCTTTTTCAATCGACAATCTTCAATCCTATTGATGCTAACTGTGTTGAGTTATTTACTTATTTAGTGTCTGAACGA
>DAOVUP010000197.1 GCA_030632525.1 Desulfobacteraceae bacterium
CCTCCTCAAGATTTCTGTCCGGTATCACACCTCCACTCACACCTGTTCCAGCGACGATGACCTCGGGTGATGAATCAATGAGTTCTCGCAGGTCATCCATCGAGACCTGGTGACCACGTTTGCGCCGCCACGGCTTCAAAATCTTGCCGTCCGGATGGATAATGAGATCGTCGGTGTATGGTTTTCCGTTGATGATAAGGCTGCCAAACGAGCAGCTGTCAATTTTCAGGGATTTCATTTGATGACCTTTGTGAGCATTTGTATTCGTATGATAATAGATAAAATATTCGGCAGATGCAATTGATCGTTATGACATTTGAGGAATTGGATGATAAATCATCAATGGTCAGTTCTGTAGATGCCAAAAGATTGAAGCGATGCCAGGCAAGACCAGGCTAGGGTAATTGCCCTAACTGGATTCACCCTGAAAATCTGGATCTTCGAGGATATTTACTTGATATCACAAACTTTTTAGATGTCAAAGGCCTGACCAACATAGATATCGCAAGGTGACATGACGCTTGAAAGCAGCCTGCTATTTCTTATGGGCAATTACGATCGTGCGATTGTTCATGAGTCCGTAGTCCAATTTATCCTCGTGCGAAACAAAATCCTTTTGAATACTAATAGCGTCAAAACCGGTTGATTTCAACATTGCTGTGATTTTCTCAGGGCTATAAAGCCGCGTGCAGTAGGTTACGTCCCGTATCAAGCCTTTCCTCTTGGAAATAACTATTTCTTGACCGTAAACGATGTCCTCGTCCAAACTCTTGTTGCGGCAGACTATTATCTCCTCATTCGCCTCATGCCAGGATTGGGGCGTAAAGTGATTCAACACGTGGTCCCTATTGGGGAGGTCCAAGAGGAGTGATCCTTTAGGCATGAGTAATCGGAAGGCTTCTCGCAAGATCTCCTCGTTTTGATCTTCATCAACAAAGTAGCCAAAAGAGCTGGCCATGGTTATGATGGACCTGAACCTCCGGCTGGGTAGGCCTGTATTCCTGGCATCTTCTCTTAAGAAAAGGGTATTCAGGCGCTCTTCTTGGGCCCTTTCCCTCCCTAAATCTATAAGGGCCTTAGAATAATCCAAAACAGTCACGTCCTGAAATCCTCTACGGGACAGTTCAAGGGAATGGCGCCCCTGGCCGCCGCAAAGATCCAGGATAGGCCAGGACTTCTCCAGCCCAAGCATCTCTTCGATGAAATCCACCTCACGACAGGTTAAATTATCGTCGCCTATGGAGCGTGCATCGGTGATGAGATAGGTCCCATCAAAGAGCGTTTTCCACCAGTTAGGATCCACCTTTGACATACACTATTCCTCTTTTGTCAGGTCAGCTCCTAAGCTGAAAAGCCCATCAGAGACCATAAGGGCCGGGCTACCTCGCCAGGGTTGATTCATTGCCAGCTCCTTTTCCTCTGCCCCTAACTGCACCACATCGTCCAGTTGTCCAGCCCGCCAGAATTTCTCTAATTTGACAGCGTCTCGCCATAAATTATGGGCGTATTCTCTGAGCTCAGCTAAGTTCCCCATTGTCAATAGCCTTGGTCTCAGAGTGATCATAATGGGGCCTAAAAGATAGGTAAAGCCCAACTCAACGGCCTTCTGCTTAACTTCATTCTGGATTTGCATAAAGGCCTCGAAACCCAACTTCAACAACGATTGATTGATCTTGTCCACTGCCACACGTTGGCTCATGTTACTGTTTAAGATAGCAAGGGGCTGGATTCCCCCGCCCGAACCCACGTTTGTGGGAACGCCGCCAAATCGGGCAAGAAATCCCTGAAGCCCTTCGTCCGTTATGAAACAGCGGAAATCGGTCTGCCACTCTTTAAGATAGAGCGAACACTCCTCCGGTAGCGCCCATGCGCTCTGCTCGGACCAGATTGATAAAGGGACCATCTCCTGAACAATATAGTCGCCTGCGTCCAAGGCAATCTGAATATGTTTCTTGAAGTCCTTTTCCTTAGGTCCCACGAAAATACCGTGCCCCGAATATCCGTGCGCAGGTTTGAGCACCAAACCCTTCCAGTGGTTTTCTGCCCAGCCGGGCAAGTCTTCAATGATCTCTCCCTCAGGCCCCGTGGTGCTTCGGGGATAGAATTGCCTGGTCCAGGGGGTATGTTCTACGGTTGTTTCACTTAAAAGGCCCTTATATTTTTCGGTGATCGCTTCAAACAGTCCTTTTGCTCCCAGAGGTTCCATACCGCGTGGGTTCACCAAAATACCCTGCCTAATAGCCTCTTTGATTGGCTCGATATCCTCTTCTTGGCCGATCTTAATCAGGATATTCATATTAAAATCCATAAAGATAACCGTGGATTCCTCACCTTTGCAACATACCTTCCCATTTCTCAGCGAGAGATAACCGGGCCCTGCCAAGGAGGCCTTAACGCCATCCATACTATTCAGATAATTCACAAAATTCTTGTTTTCCAGTACCACGTCCAAGGTCTCTGTCTCTGCCAAGAGTACGGCGTGCACGGGATTTCTCCCGTGCCGATTTCTGTGGGCACGCAACATCATACGGGCAAACCCGGGAACGGCATTGATCTGTGGATGTCCAAAGTCCAAATCGACGCCTACGTCGATGTTTTCCAGAATCAGATCCCATGCCATTTTTCCCAAGAGTTGGGCAGTGCCCTGGTAGTCCCAGCCTCCGGGACTGCCCATGTTCCACTCGCCATGATAGCCCTTTATCTTTTTCATTCATGTTCTCCTTTCAATACCCAAATTCTGATGTCACGCCGCCCTTTGCAAGGTAAAGGTCAATCTACCTTTTGGCAACTGGCATCCAGCTTTTTCTCCACAAGATGGAAAGGGATCTCACCACCGCCCAAGAGCGCATCATGGAAAGGTTTGAGGCCTAAACAAGAGCCAAATTTCTTACGAAGCCTGTCGATCTCATAATTTCCCATAAAATAGCACAATTGATATCCGGGTGTAAGGCAAAACCGACGGACCTGGCGCTGAGCCCTCCTTGAAGAGAATCCGAGGGCCTGGATTTCACTGGCGGCCTGAGCAAGGGTCATCCTTCCGGTCTGAAGCTTTACGTCCAGCACGGCCCTGAGGTTACGCCAGAGCTGGCGTTTCAACTGGATAAGCTGTTGGCGCGGATCCAGGACATATCCCAGCTCATCAAGGAGTTGCTCCCCGTAACAGGCCCACCCCTCATAGAAGAGAGGTGATTCGATCTGCCGGCGGATTGGATTATGATGATGAATTCGAAGATGATCTAAGATGTGATGGCCGGGGTAAGTCTCATGGGCCGACAGATAGGGACAATGCCTTGAGATCAGTTCCAGGTCTTCCTTACCGGGGGTAATGTAAAATATGCCATGGCCTTTCGTATCGCCTGTCAAAGGGGCCTTATAGGAGGCTGTGGCCCTGAGGGAGTGCAGATAGGATGGAGTTTCAAAGACAGTGACCTTTTCCCCGGCAGGAAAGGTGATAACGTCTTGAGAGTAAAAAAAGCGACGAAGGGCTTGAACCTCTTTCACATATAGTTGCATAAGCGCTTTTGGGGATCTTATTGAGGGACGCATTTCATAATTCATGGGGTGCCAGGTCTTTTTGCTCTCTAAATTTCGCGCAAGATCACGGATCTTCTCTTTGGTGTTTTGATAAGCGTCTTGGGCTATCTCAAGGATTTCCTCGGCGGATCTGGTATAACCGAAGCTGACAGAGATGATTTTCTTGAGGCCATCCAGGCCTACCGCAAAATGATTTTTTGAACGTAACTGGCGTAAGTGCTTTCTATATTGTTCCCATGCTTCCAAGACCCTCCGGTTTTCAGAAACAAGCGCTTTGCTTCCATCCATGTCCTCTTCAATAAAGGCCCGGACACCATGGTTGAAGAAATGAATAGCATCCATGGTCATATCCAAGGCGAGCTGGCGCGAGATCTCCGAAACGCTGCGCAAATTTTCAACAGCCACCTGGAGAAGGGAAGGGGTTTGGGCAAGAAGGCCATATAGATAAGATTCCCTCTGGTCTGGGCCAAACCCCTTTTTGGAAATTACTTGATCCGTTGCAAAGAGCGGGATCTTGATATAGAGGGTCGGGTCGTTACGCCAGACCTCTGCGTCATCGAATTCCCTGATAAAGCTTTCCATACTTTGGCGGAGAAGGAGGCCATCTATTTCGCCCTCTAAGTCTTCATCTTTTTCCGACAA
>DAOVUP010000285.1 GCA_030632525.1 Desulfobacteraceae bacterium
AGATCAAAAGGAGCGTAGGACTGTGCTGGTAGCCCTGTGATTTCAGGCGCTAATATAATCTGTTCAAGGGATTCGCCCCCTGTATAGCCGAGCAGGGCTTCTATGCGTCTTCTGAAGGCAACGAACTTTGTCACGAAACGGGTAAACATAAACCGCATAAGTGGTGATGGCTTCCCACTATTGATCTCGTCCTCAAAATAGCCGAGCAGGGCCGAGTAGAGTTCCTTGAACTCGGCTATGGTTCGCTGGACCATGATCTGATTGTCCCTCATCTCTATGGCTGTCCGTTTCCTGCTCAGGTGGGGCATGAGTTTTAGAACAGGCGCCCTCAGATCCTTCCCCTCTAATCTGGGGGGGATATAGATCATATATTGGTGGTCTTCCAAAATAGACTTCCCCACCACACTTTCAACCGGTTTCCACGACTGTTTCAGGTAAATATCATAGGTCAAATCTTCTTTAGGGATAATATTATCCAAAATACCCACGGTCGATTTCTTGATCAAAAATTTTCTGAAATGCTTCAATATCTGTGTACCTAAACCTTTTCTCCTGAAAGGAGCCGCAACCTCAACGTAAACGAGGTAATAGCAGGGGATAGGTTTCTTCATGTATAACATGTTCAAGCGACCAAGATTTTCACCTGTCTCGGCGTTAATTTCTATAACCCTAAAACCGTTGTGGGAATCTTCAGGCTTGAGGTTGCTAATCTTGCTTCCAGAAACAGTTTCATTAACAAGATCCCAGAGGTCATTGAACAGATCTGCCATAATGGGGGAATCTGAAGACCCCAAACGCATACCTTCGTCTATTAGACCAATCAGGCCAAGCCTCTCATTGAGACCCAGACCTTTACGTGCACTATGATTCCCAGATGAACGGGCCTGAAGTGGTCTATTTGTCATGAATCTCCTCTCAAGTACCGGCAATATAACAAAGCCGATTACGAGTTTATCAATTTTGATGAAAAAAAAAGACGGAGCATGTGCTCCGCCTTTTGTTTCCCGATACCTGCGTAAACACACACTAAGGCATTCCGGCCCTCCGGCTAATAAAATAATAAAAACCTTTAAAAGTGTGTTTAACGCTCATTATTTTGCTCCGTAATTTTCTTTATATCTCAAAGCGAATCTTTTGTCAACCCAAAAATTGCGCTAAGGGCTCACCTAAGAAAGTACCTGAACCTCAATCATATCTCCCGTCTCCAATCTATCTACACCTTCCGGCACTTTGATAAGCGCCTCGGCACGCGCCTGTGACTGGATACGGCTTTTTATCTGCAGAGGCACTCCCCACAGCTCTTCTCCCCTTCTCTCCAAGATAGCCTGATAAAATTGAGTCCAGGTGAGATCGCCCCCAACCCTTGATGCCAAACGCACTTTTTTAGTCCCAAAGGGGATTGGCGACCTCCCTACAATCTGGAAAAGACCGGGCAACGCTAACTGGAGAAAGGCCATCTCATTGGAAGGGGGACCCCCAGGGAGACAGAAAACAGGCCTCCCATCAAGTATTCCCATTGCCACTGCCTTACCCGGGCCAATGCGGACCCTGTGGAAAATCAGCTCCCACCCCATTTCATCCAATACCCTGACAGTCAGGTCACGTTCGCTCTTCCACGCCCCCCCGCTGGTCAAAAGGACGTCGGTATCCGAAAGCATTGAGGTAAAGGTCTGGCGAATCTCCTTTGAATTGTCTTTTACCACTCTGCTCTTTACCGGAAACCCGAAATGCCGCGACCAGGAATTAAGAGTCACGAGGTTACTGGCATAAACCTGACCTGATTTGAGGGGGTAACCCGGGGCCACAACTTCGTCACCGGTAGCAACGATAGCAACACGCGGCTTTGGAAACACAGGAATCTGATGCACCCCCCCGGCAGCCAGAAGGCCTGTCAGCGCAGGGGTGAGCATCTCTCCCTTAGAGACCACAAGCTCTCCTGTTTCCACATCGGTCCCACTGGAGAGCACATTACGTCCAGGCTCGGCATTCTTAAAACAGAGCACCTGGTTTGCTTGCTCCCGGGCAAATTCAACCGCGATAACCGCATCTGCCCCTTGAGGGAGGCGGGCCCCGGTCATAACCTTTATCGCTAATCCCGGTTCAACAGACGCTGCAATGTTATCACCAGCAGTGGACATCCCGGTCACTCTCAGCCTAACAGGGCGGTCCTTCGAAGCCCCTTCTATATCCTTTGATACCACTGCGTAGCCATCCTTGAGTGATGAGGTCGCAGAGGGGCAATCAGCGGACGCAAAGAGATCTTCTGCTGCAATTAGATCGCAGGCCTCATCCACGGGCAGAACCACTGGTGAAAGCCTTTTTAAGGTACCAAGGACCATGGAAAGCGCTTCTTCCAACCCGATGTCATATTTTTTCATAATCATAATCCTAACGGAATCATATTGCCACAGAGGCACAGAGAACACAGAGAAAACCAGGCCCAGAGGACCCGGCTTTGGTTATCCCCAGAGGGGATTTAGTCTCCTGCAATTTGAATACCTCAAGGAGTAATGGAGTACTGGAGTGATGGAAAGTCGAAAATTCCCTCTTCAGCGGGATTGAAATAGCTACCTGATCACCTATGGAGATAATAGACAAATCCGGTTCCTGAAAACTCATTGTCTTTTAAGGTTTTTCCAATACTCC
>DAOVUP010000279.1 GCA_030632525.1 Desulfobacteraceae bacterium
ATTATGTAGTATTGATGCGTAAAGCACCATAACAGTGCCTGCAATGGTAGCCATACCACATGCCATAATGGTAAAGAGCTCACTCCTTGATATCTCCATGAGATATGGTCTGACAATAAGGGGCGATTCCACCATACCGATAAAAACGTTGGCTGCAGCGCCCACTCCTTCAACCCCGCCGATACCCATGACCCGCCTCAAGACCCATGAGAAAGCGTTGACCACCCAGGGAATTATCCTCCAGTAAAAGAAAAGGGACGAGAGAGCGCCGATAACAAGAAGCAGGGGGAGTCCCCGAAATGCCAGGATATAACTTGAACCGGGTATTTTTTCATCAAAGGGAAGGGCCGCGCCACCTAAGTATCCAAAGACAAATCCCGTCCCTGCCCTTGTGGATTCCTCTATTGCCCTGACCCCCTTGTTCAACCAGAGAAAGACCTCCTGGCTTCCGGGAAATTTCAGCAACAGGAGGGCCAGCAATACCTGTAGCCCCATACCCGTTAGCAGGGTCCTGATGTTTACCTTTCTTCGTTTCTCAGAAAAAAGCCATGCCAAAAAAATCAGGGCAAAAAATCCTATGAAACTGTGGAGTCTAAGCAATTTTTCCTCATTCTATTTACCGCGCATATATATTTAAATCTAAAGCTATCATTTCAGAGAAAAAAATACACGAAAAAACATCGACAAAATAATGAAGAATGAGCCTCTTTTTATCCAAAACCAACCGTTCACGTTATAACCTTTTAAAATATTGCAAAAATCTGACACAAAGATTAGAATTTGGGATATATAGATGAAAAACGCTGTGCCAATAAGGCGGGGGCAAAACAACCAAGGTCAAACCCAATTTTTTCGAGCATAGAGAATAAGGAGAAGATAATGGCTAAAGGAAACTGCGAATTCAATGGATCAGGCAGAGACTATCTGGCTCTTTTTATCATCCACCTCTTTTTACTCAGCATGGTCACTTTGGGCATATACTCCCCATGGGCCTGGGTAAGACTTTTCAAGCTGAGAGCCTCGCATACCATCATCAACGGAAAAGAGGTCGTTTTTAATGGAACAGGCCTTAAACTCTTTGGTGTTTGCCTGCTGAATGGCCTTTTCATAATCATTACTCTCGGGATTTACTTTCCCTGGGCTATCTGCAGGATTGCGAAATGGAAGGCCCGGTATACCTTAGTGGACGGCAAACAGAGCGACTTCGTGGGCACAGGAGGACGTCTCTTTGTTTTTTATTTGGTGCATCTCATAATACTGCCGATGCTGACCCTTGGGGTATACTATTTCTACGGCATCTACAGGTACTATGCGTGGAAAGAAGAACACATGAAATATGGAGGAAAAAGAACCTCCTTTGGCTCTGGTTTTTGGGGCCTGATGAAAATATTCCTCGCCTCTGCGCTGGTCTGGCTCCTGTTGCCGATTGCTGCCCAGTTTTTGTCCCTGCCTTCAATTGATGTGGCTGCACTAATTATCCTTATTCTTCTGGCCCCATGGTTTATCTGTATGTTTTTCAGATGGCAGATCAAAGGCCTCACCGTTGGCGATGAGGAGGACGTTCAGCACTTCCCGCCAGTTAAGACAGGCTTTCTTCTGGTAGCTGTTATCATCCTTATAGAACTCCTCTCTTTTGCCGCAGCCGGTATGTTTATAAAGGACCGGTATAAATTGAATATGTCGGATATTACCAACTTTACCCAATTTCTTGAAATGAAGGCAAAAGACCTGAAAATACCAGAGTCCATAGAGTCCATACCAGAGTCCATAAAGATGCCGTTGAAAAAACCTTCCCAGACAATTGCACCTGAGTCCGGCAAAAAATCCCTCCCCAAAGAGACCCTTGCCCCCAAGCTCGTCCGGAAGCGCTCGTCCAAAAAGCCTGCAACCAAGAAACCCCATGTATCAGCCCTACCTTCCCCGGATGAAAAGCCGGTTCTAAAGACTAAGGACTATGGCATTGAGATAAGAGAACTTGACGAACTTATCAGGCAAGACAGACAAAACGCAGAGCTCTATTATAGCCGTGGCTGTTTATACGAACGAAAAGGGGACCTGAACAAGGCAAGAAAAGACTTTACCAAATCGATTGACATCAACAATCGTGTCAGCGATGCCTACTATAACCGGGGTCTGGTTTTTGTGAAGACAAAGAAATACGCCTTGGCTATTAAGGATTTTGATAAAGCGATAGAGCTGGACTCACAGTCTGTTGACGCCTATTGCAACAGGGGAAACGCCAATTATCAGTTGGGGAAGAGCAATCTCGCCATAAGGGACTACAATGAGGGCTTAAAAATTAATCCCGATGATGCTGATCTCTATTATAACAGGGGCGTGGTCAATCTATCTAAAGGGATGAGAAAAGAGGCAAAAGCGGATTTCAAAAAAGCCGACATGCTGGGGCATAAATTGGCTTCAGAAATGATATCAGGGCAATAGGAGACTGTCCGAAGTCCCTAATAGATAATAAAATCAAATATATGGCACAAATAGCTAAAGAGACACATTTCGGACCAGTGCTGTTCATTCCAGGTGAAAACCGTGGGAAATATCCCGATTGTCATTCCATTTATATAGAGGACGATAAGATATTAATTGATCCTGCTTCGGATAGGGAGCGTCTTATTCAGCTTAGTAAAGATCCCGGGGTTGAAGCCGTCTGGCTCACTCATTGGCATGAAGATCATTTCATGCATTTAGATCTATTTGATGACATCCCTCTATTGATTTCAGAGCAGGACGCGCCGCCCCTCTCCG
>DAOVUP010000077.1 GCA_030632525.1 Desulfobacteraceae bacterium
ATTCATAAAGCAGAATTGGCAGAGGGACGCTTAAAAATTTCGAATTGAACCTAATTTTTTTAACTTGTCTTGACTTAAGTCAAGGCATATACAATACCATTTTGATATAGATTAAAGCCATCTCACGAAGTGCTGATGTAAAGAGGATGAGGACTATTTTGATGAAACCCTATTTGGAAAGGAGCCCCCATGGAGAAAAAGAATCTATCAAGAAGAAATTTCATTAAGAATGGCACCATTGGCATTGCTGCTGCCGCTTTAATGCCGGGAATTTTGAGAGCCGGAGAGACCCAGGCAAAAAAGGCACCTCAAGATAAGATGTTTTGTTATCAGTGCGAACAGACCAAAGGCGGGAAGGGCTGTACCCGAATTGGCGTATGTGGCAAGAAACCGGATGTTGCCGCACTTCAGGATTTGCTGATTCACACGCTAAAAGGGTTGTCAATAGCGGCGGTTGCAGGGAGAAAAGTCAATATCAGCGATAATCGAACCAACCGTTTCACATGCATGGCCCTTTTTTCGACCCTTACAAATGTGGAATTTGACCCGAACAGATTCGAAGATCTGCTGTCTGAATCGGTTGAACTGAGAGACAAGATGATCAAAGCGGTCAAAGCAGCCGGCGGTACAATCGATACCTCAAGTGACGCGGTAACCCTTAAGCTCAAGCCCACCCTGGAAGGGCTCATAAAGCAGGGAAAAAATTACGGTCTCATGTCCGAACCAGGTATCGATCCGGATATCCGATCGCTTCATCACATGCTGCTCTATGGCATAAAGGGTATGGGAGCATATACGGATCACGCTGCTGAATTCGATCAGGAAGATGAAGCCAATTACGAATTCATCCATCGCGGTCTTGCGTCGATCACAGATAAAAGCAAAGGTGCCGATGAACTGCTGGCGCTTGTGCTGGAGTGTGGTAAAAGGAATTTAAGGGCAATGGAACTGCTTAATGCAGGCAATACCGGCGCTTTCGGCCACCCTGTGCCAACCTCTGTCCCCCTTGGCGCTAAAAAAGGGAAAGCCATTCTTGTTTCAGGGCATGACCTTATTGATCTTGAAGCTGTGCTTAAGGCAAGTGCGGGCAAAGACATTACTGTTTATACCCACGGGGAGATGCTTCCCTGCCATGGCTATCCCGGTTTAAAACAGAAGTATCCTCATCTTTACGGTCATTACGGAACGGCATGGCAGAATCAGAAAAAGGAATTTGACAAATTTCCGGGCGCCATTCTAATGACTTCCAACTGTATTCAGCGACCCAAAAGATCGTATAAGAAAAACATTTTCACAACCGGAACAGTGGGTTGGCCCGGCGTCGCACATCTTAATAAGAACAATTTATCGCCACTTATTGACAGGGCGATTGAACTCCCGGGATACACCGAGGACGTGGATGGCCCTGAGATTCTTGTGGGTTTCGGTCATAAAGCGGTACTCGGCGTTGCTGACAAAATTATTGCGGGTGTTAAAGATAAATCAATCCGACACTTTTTTCTTGTGGGCGGTTGTGACGGTATAAAGAGATCAAGAAACTATTATACCGAATTTGTAGAAAAAGCTCCTGACGATACGATTGTGCTCACCCTTGCGTGCGGAAAATTCAAATTCTTTAAAAAGCAGCTGGGGGATATCAACGGCATTCCAAGACTTCTTGATGTGGGTCAATGTAATGACGCTTATTCTGCGGTTCAGATTGCCGTTGCGTTAACAAAGGCATTTAATACCGATGTAAACGGACTACCCTTATCATTCATAATCTCATGGTACGAACAAAAAGCCGTCGCGATTCTTTATACCCTGCTTGCCCTGGGTATCAAAAATATCCGTTTGGGACCCTCGCTGCCGGCCTTTGTTACGCCCAATGTGTTAAATGCGCTGGTGAAAAATTACAACCTTATGCCCATCGGTACGCCGGACAAAGATATTAAGGCCATTCTGGGATAACCCACAGAACCTGATAAATTGTCAGTACTTTTCCCCAGAAGCCGACTCATCCTTCCAGATGAGCCGGCTTTTGTTGTGAATCAGGGGCTTTATTCACGGTTTTTGTTCCTGCTTCGATGAATAACGAAAAATAGAGCAGGCCCTTAGCCAAACCTTCAATAAATGCTTAAAAGGAAAACAGTCAATAGGATAATTTACCCTTTGTGGGTCTACCTCGCAAACCTTTCGACCTGTGCTGTCAGCCCATGTAGAACCCATGTTGAGAATTGCTGAAATCTAACCGCACAGGTCAATTTTTTTGAGCCTTATATCGGAATGCAAGTCGTTTTTCACCAATCCAGCTTTCGGGTGTCAAATCTCGCGTATTTTACTAAGGCTGCAATGGCGCGCGCAGCTCGCTCAGGCCCCGGGAACACGGGTATGCCCCGGTCTATAAGCCCACGAATAGATGGCTCTTCGAGGCTGCGAAAGGTATAACCGATAATCGGTTTGTCACCTGTTTCGAGGAGGCGGGCAAAAGAGCTACACTGATGATCCGTAAGTTTCGGAATCTGATCCATAATCTCCTCCTCAGACAAACCCATCTGCTTAAACGCTCTTTTGACGACCTGGGATGGGGTGAAAAAATAGACCAGCAGTATATCGGCCCTTTTTTCTTTGATGAGGATCTGCGGGATATTGGAATAAAAGTCATCAGGATTCTTGGAAAAGGTGAGATCAACAGGGTTGTTGACGCTGCCGGTATGAGGGACAAACGGCGCAAGATTCTCGGCCGTATCATCTGACAGAGCAGGCAGTTCGAGACCTGCCCTCCCGCAAGAATCTGCCGCCGCTGCACCTGGTCCGCCAGAATGGGTTTGAATTACCACCCTGCGCCCTTTAGGCCTAGGCAGGCTGCCCAGGGCCCAGCAGAAATCGAATAGCTCGGTGACAGATTGCGCCCTGATAACCCCACTCTGCCTGAACATGCCACTATACAGATCATCCGGGCCTGCTAATGCCCCGGTATGGGAAAAACCAGCTCGCCTCCCTGTCTCGGAACCTCCGACATAGAAGGCCACGATCGGCTTGTGCGGCACAATCAATCTCGCGGTTTCCATAAACGCCCTCCCCCTCTTGATCCCTTCGATGTAGAGGGCTATGACCTTGGTATTGGGGCAGGCAGCTAAATATTCCATTGAATCAATTAGATCAATATCTGCCTCGTTACCGACACTAAAGGCCGTACTGAATCCAAGCCCTAACCCGGAGAGGTAGTCAAAGAGCTGGGTAACAAAGCTCCCGCTCTGGGATGCCAGACCGATAAACCCGGGCTCCCCTTCATAGGGGATGAAGGTGGTATTCAGCTTGTGGTGAAGGTTGGCGACTCCAAGACAATTCGGGCCAAGAACGCGTATCCCGTATCTTCCGGCAATCTCCTTTAGATCGTCTTCAAGGGCAACCCCTTCACCTCCGACCTCCTTAAAACCACCGGAAACGATAACGACCTTTCTGATACCTTTTCTGCCGCAATCTTCAAGTGTTTGGTTGACGATCTTAGTGGGGAGCACGATTACTGCCAGATCCGGGACCTCCGGTAAATCCAGAACACTCCGGTATGCCTTGAGATCCAGCACCATTTTTTCTTTTAGGTGAACCGGGTAAATAGCACCTTCAAAGCCTGCTGTCTGCAAAGACATAAGAAGATTGGTTCCCATAGCACTGATACTATTTGACGCCCCAAAAAAAACAATACTCCTGGGGTTGGCTATCTGGTACAACGGACTTTCTTCAATTGAGTTAAACATCTCGATTCCTTTAATTATTTATCTGATTAGGGCTTGTTAGCAGAAATAACTTTCAAAAGTCAACTGATTCAGGTAAAGACATTTTGGATTTGAAAAGCGCAATATCTTTGCTATAGGAGTATTAATGACAATTCACGGCTTCAATGGTTCAGGAATTCTGTGAACACATACGAAAAGCAAATGAATTAAATGAGGATTAAGAGAGACAGAGAGAGGTCTCGGTGAAACCAGGAGGAAAATGATTGATGGATATACAGGAAATCACCCGGAGGGTTGAGAAAGAGAGCGTGGTTCTCAGGCAGATTATGGCAGGAATAGAAAAGGTCATTGTGGGCCAGAGGAACCTCATCGAGAGGATGCTGATCGGACTTTTGTGCGATGGTCATCTCTTATTGGAAGGTCTTCCCGGTCTGGCAAAGACCACGGCAGTCAAGACCTTGGCCGCCACCATTAATACGACTTTTCAAAGGATACAGTTTACCCCTGACCTCCTCCCTGCGGATATATTAGGGACGCAGTTTTACCGGCCTGACACCGCCACCTTCGAAATAAAGAAGGGACCGATCTTCCACAACATCGTCTTGGCGGACGAAATTAACCGGGCACCGGCAAAGGTCCAGAGCGCCCTGTTGGAGGCAATGCAGGAACACCAGATCACCATCGGTGAAACTACCTTTCCGTTGGCCAGGCCCTTTTTAGTCCTTGCTACCCAGAATCCAATTGAACAGGAGGGGACCTATCCGCTTCCAGAGGCCCAGATCGACCGTTTTATGCTGAAGATCAAGGTCGATTATCCTTCGGCCGAGGAAGAAAAGGAGATTATGGAGCGGGTCTATGGCGGGGTGGTGGAAGATATCGAAGGTGTAGTGGATGTAGCTCAAATCCGATCCGCCAGTGTAACCATGAATGCGATCCATATGGAGGAGCGGATCATGGACTACATCGTGCGGCTTACCAGGGCTACCCGAAACCCAAAGGAATTTGATCTCGATATCGCTTCCATGATCAGCTATGGGGCATCGCCCAGGGCCTCTATCTGGCTTGGTCTGGCCTCACGCGCCCACGCGTTTTTGAGCGGCCGTGGGTATGTGACGCCGCAGGATGTGAAATCAATGGCCCCTGACGTGTTGCGCCACCGGATTATTCTCAGCTATGAGGCAGAGGCAGAAGAGATGAGCACCGATGATCTTATAAAGAGATTATTAGAACGGATTGAGGTCCCTTGACATGCTCTCGGAGGCGTTGTTCAAGAAGATCCAGAGATTTCACTTCACCACGAAGCGTTTAGCCAATGACCTTTTTGCAGGCCAGTATGAAAGCGCCTTCAAAGGGAGGGGAATGGAGTTCGCCGAGGTCAGGGAGTACCAGATCGGTGACGATATCAGGACGATCGACTGGAATGTCTCTGCCCGCTTCGGCCGCCCATTTGTCAAGGTTTTTCACGAGGAGAGGGAACTTACCGTTATCCTTATCTTAGACCTCTCCGGTTCCCACCTGTTTGGAACAAGAGGCAAGTTTAAGCGGGAACTGTTAGCCGAAGTGGCAGGCATGCTCGCTTTTTTAGCCATCCGCACCAATGACAAGGTGGGGGCCATCCTGTTCAGTTCCGGAGTCGAAAAGTATATTCCCCCAAAGAAAGGGGCCTCTCATGTGTGGCGTCTGATCAAAGAGATTTTTACCTATGAACCCCAAGACCTGAGCACCAACATAGATGCGGTCCTTACCTACCTGCACCGGGTGGCGAAGCGCCATACGATTCTCTTTTTGATATCAGACTGCATGGATACCGGGTTTGAAAAATCGTTGAGACTCACCGCTAAAAAGCACGACCTCACGGTTATCCGGGTGACTGACCCGGCAGAAGAGGCCCTCCCCGAGGTGGGTCTGGTCGCCCTTAAAGACCCTGAGACCGGAGAGACAGCACTGATCAACAGCAAGAGCAAAAGACTCAGGGAAAAATGGCGTGCCTATCGAAACGAACAGACAGACTATTTGACAGATCTCTTCAGAAGGGCAGGGATCGATCACGTGGATTTGGTCACAAACGGACCGGTAGTTGAACCACTGACCAGGCTGTTTGAGATGAGGAGGAGAAGGCAGTGAAAGGCAGGTGGATGATTTTTTTCTGCATTCTCCTCTGCTTTGGAGTGGCGAGGACAGCAATCAGTGCGGACAACTCCCCTGTCGGATTAGTGGCCGCTCTGAATCCCCCTTCGGCCAAAGTGGGAAGCACCGTACTCCTTACGCTTAACTACCATCTCCCGGAAGACGCACGCTTATCTCCGGATCCTCAGATCAAAGGTCTTGAGGGTTTTACCATTGTGGACCGTCAAACAGGGCCGGGGCAGATCAGGGTCAGACTCTTAGTGGATCGTATCGGCCAATTCAAATCCGGACCGCTCTCCTTAGCATATTTTGACAAAGAGGGGAAAGAAGGGTTCCTCCAAGCAGACCCTGTTGAGCTGACTGTCCTGTCTAACCTTGGTGAAAAACCTGAAGAGGCACAGTTAAAACCGATCTACGGGATTATCTCAACAACGTCCCAGGCAATTAAATACCTGCCGTGGGTGATCATTGCCCTGATAGCCTGCGCAGCAGGTATCGGTCTCTTTATGTGGTTTAAAAGACGTAGTAAAAGGAGGGCTTTTGGCATATCCCAAGATCCCCCCCATACCGTGGCCAAAAAGGATATTGACAAACTAGAATCTCAGGGACTCTTTGAAAAGGGTCATATCAAGGAGTTTTACTTCCGGTTTTCTGAAATCATGAGACGCTATTTGGAATCACTCAGGGGATTTCCCGCTGCAGAGTACACCACACAGGAAATTGCCCTCACTATCGACAATCAGGAAGACAGGGAGCTCCTTCCCCTGCTCCAGCAGGCTGATCTTGTCAAATTCGCTGATCTGACGCCCACACCGGCTAAGAAAGATGATGAGATAAAAGAAGCCCTCTCCTATATCAGGGAAACCGGCGCAGAGTTTGACCGAGACCTCGCAGTCAAGGGTATGCCGGCCAAGGGTCGCAGATCAGACCGGTTCATGGTTAAAAAACCAGAGGAGGCGGGCCGATGATGTTCAGATTCGCCTACCCGGTCGTGCTCCTCCTTCTTCCTGTTGTGGCAGGATGGCTTTTCTTTGCCCTATGGAAGAAGCCGGCCGGCATCACCTATTCCATGACCTCAAAGATGGCCGGCCTTGCCGGGGGTGGGAACCAGGTCCTGGCTAAGCTTCCCATGATCCTGAGAGGATGCACCCTTGTCCTTTTGGTCTTGGCAGCGGCCCGTCCCCAGTTCTACAACGTGTCTCGGGGTGTGCGATCACCTGGCGTGGATATCATCCTCTGCCTTGATACTTCAGGATCGATGCAGGCATTAGATTTCAAATTGGACAATGAACCTGTC
>DAOVUP010000204.1 GCA_030632525.1 Desulfobacteraceae bacterium
AGCGGACCCTCCTTTTCAATGATCCCCCCCTGCCCGGTCTGGGGGCTTGCCTTGGCGTGTCTTTTAATCATATTGATCTTTTCGACAATGACCCGCCCTTTCTCACTATCAACCTTCAAAACCGTGCCGATCTTGTCCACTTCTTTCCCAACACGAACAATTACCTTGTCATTTTTTTTGATTTTTGGATGCTTTTTCCGCACTTTTATCGCTCCACAGCGCTGATTTATATGTTCTTCACATCTGGAGTGGTAAACTCCCGATTAGAGCACCTCGGGGGCAAGTGAAATAATCTTCATAAATTGTTTAGCCCTCAATTCCCTTGCCACAGGTCCAAAAATCCTGGTTCCAATAGGTTCACCTTGCTGACTAATCAAAACAGCAGAATTATCATCAAATTTAATATGAGATCCATCACCCCTTCGGATCTCCTTGGCGGTTCTGACAATCACTGCCCTGACAACCTCTCCCTTTTTGACCTTTGAATTTGGCATGGCCTCTTTGACTGCCACTACAATTATATCTCCCACACTTGCGTATCGCCTCTTGGATCCACCCAACACTTTTATACAGGAGACCAATTTAGCGCCGGAATTATCAGCCACCTTTAATCTTGTTTCAGTTTGTATCATCTCATCAGCTCCGGTGAACTATTATACCGTTTGATTCTTCTCAATAATGTCAGCGACCTGCCACCTCTTTCTTTTACTGATAGGTCGGCTTTCTATGATACCCACCTTGTCGCCAATCTGACAAACATTCCTGGGATCATGTGCCATATATTTCGCACGCCTTCTGACATATTTCTTGTATGTTGCGTGTTTTGTCAGACGTTCGACCAAAACCACGGCTGTCTTGTTCATTCGGTTACTAATAACAGTTCCCACCAGTCTTTTTCGCTGTCCACGCTCTGCCATCACTACCTCTTGTTACTCTATCGCTTCAGAAATCGACAATTCCTTAAGCACGGTTTTTACTCGCGCCAGATTTTTTTTTGTCTTACTTATTATAGCGGTGTTTCCTAACTGTCCCGTGGCTTTCTGAAACCTCAGGTTAAACAGCTCCTGACTCGCCTCTTTCTCTTTGTCTTTCAGCTCTTCTGCGCTGAGTTCTCTCAGTTCCTTGGCCTTCATGAACTTATGGTCCCCTGGTTATGAATTTCGTGGCAAACGGCAGCTTATGTCCTGCCAAACGAAATGCCTCTCCTGCCACATCTTTTGTCACTCCCTCCAGTTCATATAGGATTCTTCCGGGCTTTACCACAGCTACCCAACTATCTGGAGTGGCTTTACCTTTCCCCATCCTTACCTCTGCAGGTTTCTTGCCGACTGGCTTGTCCGGGAAAACCCGTATCCAGACTTTTCCTCCACGCTTTACATATCTTGTTACGGCAATCCGGGCCGATTCTATTTGCTGTGCAGTCATAAGGCCACATTCCAATGCCTGCAGACCATAATCCCCGAATTCAAGCGTGCTACCTCGGAAGGCCTTCCCTTTTGTCCTGCCTCTTTGTCTTTTACGATATTTGAGTTTTTTTGGACTAAGCATAAAATCATCCTACGCCTTTTTTATTCTTATTCGGCAATATCTCGCCCTTGAATATAATCACCTTGACGCCTATAACACCATATGTCGTAAATGCCTCTGCAAATCCATAATCTATGTCAGCTCTTATAGTGTGGAGAGGCACTCTCCCCTCTCGATACCATTCCCTGCGCGCCATTTCAGCCCCGCCCAATCTGCCGCTACAGGATATTTTTATACCCTGGGCCCCAAATCTCAATGCAGAGGTTACACTCTTTTTCATGGCTCGCCTGAACGCAATACGCCGCACTAACTGCATGGCAACATTCTCAGCAACCAACTGGGCATCGACCTCTGCCTTTCTCACCTCTTGAATGTCAAGAATGGCATCCCGCTTTATCATCTTTTCTAATTCAGATTTAAGCCTTTCAATTTCAACACCCTTTTTCCCGATTATGATACCGGGTCTGGCGGCATGGATGCGTATCCGGACCTTGTTCGCGGCCCTCTCAATCTCTATCTTTGACACACCGGCCTGGAGAAGTTTCTTTTTTAAAAACTTCCTTATATTGAAGTCCTCTAAAACAAAATCGCTGTATTCCTTATTAGCGAACCACTTGGAGTCCCAACTTTTGTTGATCCCTAATCTAAAACTGACCGGATGAACTTTTTGTCCCAATATATGCCTCCAGCGTAATCAAAAGGTCTTTGCAGCTAATCAATAAATATAGCCTATTTCTCGTCCAAAATAACGGTTAGATGACTGGTTCTCTTCCTTATTCTCGTCGCCCGTCCTTGAGCCCGCGGCCGCCACCTTTTTAAGGTCGGACCTTCATCAGCGTATACCTTTGCGATGTAAAGCGAGTCCACATCCGTATCAGCATTTTGCTGGGCGTTTGCCACCGCCGAATCAAGTAATTTTTTTAGTATTCTTGCGCCTCGTTGAGGTGCGAAGGAAAGCAAATTCAATGCCTCTTCCACCTTCTTCCCACGGACCTGCCCCATAATCAGGCGTATCTTCTGAGGTGAAATCCTAATAAATCTTGCCTTTGCCCTTATTTCCATTTTAGCTCTTAAAGATAGTCTTTGGTAGAGGTTTAGGAATTGAGAAATTGAGGAACCAAAATAATGATGTCACCTTCAATTCCTAAATTCCGCTTATTTCAACTTCCCTTTCAATTTCGATTTCTTATCGCCGGCATGTCCATAGAAAATCCTCGTAGGAGAAAATTCACCTAATTTATGCCCCACCATATCTTCAGAGACAAAGACGGGCAAAAACTTTTTGCCGTTGTGAACAGCAAATGTCAGGCCGACAAACTCGGGAAGGATTGTAGACCTGCGCGACCATGTCTTGATAATCTGCCTGCTCATGGTGCCACTTGCCGCCTCAACTTTCTTTAATAGATGATCATCGACAAACGGACCCTTTTTTAGAGATCTCGGCAAAACCTATCCTCCTCTTGTTGCATTCAATAATTCTCGGCGGTTATCGGATATAGCTATAGATTACTTGGTTCGACGCTTAATAATTAGCCTGTCGCTTCCCTTCCTGACCCTGGTCTTATACCCCTTAGTAGGTACACCCCACGGGGTCACAGGATGTCGTCCGCCCGAGGACTTCCCTTCGCCTCCGCCATGGGGGTGATCCACCGGGTTCATAGCAACGCCTCTCACACGGGGCCTTTTTCCCAACCATCTATTCCTACCGGCTTTACCAATGGATATATTTTCGTGGTCTAGATTGCCCACCTGCCCAATAGTTGCCTTGCAGTCCTGAAAAATCATTCGTACTTCACCGGAAGGGAGTTTGACTTGAGCATATTTCCCTTCCTTCGCCATTAGCTGACAATAACTTCCTGCGCTTCTCGCTAACTGCCCACCATGCCCTATGTTAAGCTCAATATTGTGAATATGGCTTCCCAAAGGGATATCTCTCAAGGGAAGCGCATTGCCATTCCTTATTTCCGCTCCCTTCCCCGACATCACCCGATCTCCCACCTGAAGGCTGTTAGGGGCTAAAATATATCGTTTTTCACCATCCACGTAGTGTAACAGTGCAATATTGGCTGACCGGTTGGGATCATACTCAATAGATGCAACAGAGGCAGGGATCCCGTCTTTATTCCTCTTAAAATCTATCAGGCGGTATGTGCGTTTATGTCCGCCTCCCCTGTGCCTCACAGTCAGGCGACCGTTTGAATTCCTGCCACCTGTCTTCCTTAACGGTCTGAGAAGGGCTTTTTCAGGCTTTTTACGCGTTATTTCCTCAAATTCAGAAGATGTCTGAAATCTCCTGCCAGGCGAGGTTGGTTTGTGAGGTTTAATACCCATTCTTTGCTCCGCGTCTTTATACTAATGCTGTAATCGTTTTTAAATCTTCCTATGATTTTTAGCGCTTAAGAAAATGCTTTGGCGCCTGGATCTTTCGCCTCTTGGGCTTTTCTGTTTTTCAATCGACAATCATCAATC
>DAOVUP010000101.1 GCA_030632525.1 Desulfobacteraceae bacterium
GAAACAGATGTCCTCCTGTGCCCCCCCCTGCAATAATTAGGCGAAATCCGGACTTGATTTCCCTTCCTCCATTCTCCATGTGGGGACGATTCTCCCAAACGATTGATACTCGATACTGGTTGCTGGTTACTCGTTGCTCGTTGCTGGTTACTCGTTGCTGGATACTGGTAACCGGTGAATCAGAAACCCTATTTTTTCCTCACATTCAAAATTCGATGTCGGAGTCTTCGCTTACCTGGATGTTGGACGTTCGATGTTCATCTTTTTCATTAATCGTTCCATCAACTGCGCGATGAGATATTTAATAGAACACCTATACTCACAAGTGTTATTATGAGCGAAGAACCACCATAGCTTATGAGAGGAAGCGTTAACCCTTTTGTGGGGAGTAAACCCATGACAACTCCCATATTGATTAGCACCTGGAGGCCAATAAAGGATGTCAGACCGACCGCCAGATAGGCGCTGTAAAGGTCCTTGGCTTTAAGTGACACTCTTATTCCCCCCATGATCAGGATCCCGAACAGAACGATAATGGCCGCCACACCCACAAGACCCAATTCTTCACCCATTATGGAGAGCGCAAAATCGGTATGGGGTTCGGGCAGATAAAAGAGCTTCTGTTTACTGTTGCCTAAGCCCACCCCGAAAATACCCCCTGATCCAAAGGCCAGGAAAGAGTGTATGATTTGAAATCCGATTCCTTGAGGATCATCCCAGGGGTTAATAAAGGCCAACCACCTTTTAAGTCGATAATCAGCATGCCAGATCAGCCATATAACGAGCGGGGCGGAGAGGAGTAAAATAGAAAAGAGCTGAAATATCCTCACGCCACCCACAAAGAGCACTATCAGAACCCATACGCCGATAATCACTGCAGTTCCGAGGTCCGGCTGAAGGACGATTAACAATATAAACGTACCGGCAATCAACAGATGAGGGAAGAGGCCCTTGGAGAATGACTCCATTGCTGTTCCTTTCTTAGACATGGAGTAGGCCATATACACGGCCAAAGAGAACTTCACAAATTCAGAAGGCTGAAAAGAAAAGTTCCCTAAACTCATCCACCTGCAGGCGCCGCCCACCTTACGTCCCAGACCGGGAATGAAGAGGAGTGCCAGGAGACAAATACTGACTAAGATTAAGGGATAGACAAACTTTGAATAAAGTGTGCAGGGGATATACCTTGTTAACACCATAAGGCCGATCCCAATCGCACAAAACAGAGCCTGCCTCTTTAGATAGAAATAGCTGTCCCCCAAACGGTGTTCGGCTAAGTTGGAACTGGTGCTATAAACGACGACGAGGCCTAAAGAGACCAGAAGGATGGCAGGAATAAGTATCATAAAATCGTACCCTGAATCTGTCTGCTTTTTTTCAGTCATGAATAAGCCCCTCGACAGCTTTTCTGAAAACCCGGCCCCTGTGCGGGTAATCAGAAAACATGTCAAAGCTCGAGCACGCCGGCGCCAAAAGAACGGCATCCCCTTTACTCGCCATGACAAAGGCCTTAGATACCGCCTCTTCCATTTTTTCGGCTAAGGAAAAAGGGATTTCATCTCTAAAAGATTGTGCTAACAGCTCCCTGGCCTCACCCAAGAAAACAGCCCCTTTTACCCTTCCACGACCCGCAGTGATTAGAGGTGAATAATCCGCACCTTTGTGACGGCCTCCTGCTATTAGGATCAGGGGCCGGTCAAAGCTTGTTACTGCCCTGACCGCCGCATCCACATTGGTGGCTTTTGAATCATTATAAAACAGCACACCGTTTACCTCGCTCACATATTCGAGCCTATGCGGAAGGCCCTTAAATTCATTTACGGTTTTCTGGATCACCGTAGCATCAATCCCAAGGGCCATCCCTGCTAAGATAGCCCCTAAGAGATTTTCCTGATTATGGGAGCCGGGCAGAGCAAAGGCATCTAAAGAAAAGCTCTGCTTTGTCGACCCATTCAGGCTGGCGCAAATCTTTCCACCTTCTAAAAAGGCATGCAGCCCCTCCCTTTTCTTTGATCCATAAAAAAGGAGAGAAACACCGGTAGATGGACTAACTGAAGAAAGCCTCTGGTCATCGTGATTGAGTATTAAGTGCTGGCCATCGCCTTGATTCTCATAGAGCCTTAATTTCGATTGGATATAGGCCTCATAGTCAGGATACCGGTCCAAATGATCGGGTGATATATTCAGGATTATGGAAATATAAGGTGAGAAGGTATTGATAGTATCCAATTGAAAACTGCTTATCTCCAATACGATATAGTCCGCCTTCTCATCGCTCGCAACATAGGCCATCAGAGGAGTTCCGATATTCCCCCCAACAAAGACATTAAATCCGGCATTTTCAAGCATACGGCCCAGAAAGGTGGTGACAGTGGTCTTCCCATTGGTGCCGGTTACCGCAATTATGGGGGTATCAACAAAACGGCTGGCCAACTCCAATTCGCCCACCACTGGAATCTCTTTTTCGGATGCGGATTTAATGAGCGCCATATCATGGGGCACTCCCGGGCTCAGGATTATAGTATCAGCATTTAAAAAGGTCTCTTTCTTGTGCCCTCCAACCTCTAAAACAACCCCCAGTTCCAAAAGTTCTCTTAATATGTCAGGATCGAGTTCTGATTCATTTTTCCTTTCGGTTACGATTACATCGGCTCCCTGTCCTGCCAACCATCGAGCAGTCCAGAGCCCTGATGTCCCGAGGCCAACAACAAGCACTTTCGATTGCGGAATGCGGCCTCCGGCCCGTAAGGGCCTACGCCCCGGAGGGATTGCGGATTGCGGATTTTGCGTGTTCGGCATTCTGCTTACCTTATTTTGAGGGTGCTGATGGAAAGTAGGGCCAATATGATGGCAATAATCCAGAAGCGAACAATCACCTTTGGTTCAGGCCAGCCCTTCAATTCAAAATGATGGTGTATAGGGGCCATCCGGAAAATTCTCTGCCCCCCTGTCAATTTGAAGTATGCTACCTGGAAGATAACAGAGAGCGCCTCAAAGACAAACAACCCCCCCACGAGGATCAGCACCAACTCCTGTTTCGTGATAACGGCAACAATGCCTAAGACAGCACCCAATGGGAGAGATCCTACATCACCCATAAAAATCTCGGCGGGGAAGGCATTGTACCAGAGAAACCCGAGACCGGCGCCTACCACTGCCCCACAGAGCACTGAGATTTCGCCTGAGCCTGGAAGGTAGGGGATCTGAAGATATGAAGCGATCTTTATATGCCCTGCGAGATAGGCAAAAATCAAGTAGCTTGCAAAGGCCACAATGAGAGGGCTTATAGCGAGCCCGTCCAGCCCGTCTGTCAAATTGACCGCATTGGAGGTCCCGACTATAATGAATACTGTGAAAGGGATATAGCCCCAACCGAGATCCGGCGACACATTCTTAAAAAAAGGGACGTTGAGGAGTGAATCAAAACCCGCATAAAAATAGAGCACTAAGGCCACAACGAGGGCGCCTGATATCTGGAGTGAAAATTTGGAAGCAGCACTCAGGCCCTTGCTGCTTTTCCTCCTTATTTTAAGATAGTCATCGGCAAAACCAATACCACCGAAGAAAAGAATGACAAACATAACGAGCCAGATGTAAATATTAATCGGTTCGGCCCAGAGGAGGGTAGCGAAGATAATCGCAGGTAGAATCAGGCAACCCCCCATAGTGGGGGTCCCTGCCTTAGATTTATGACTGGGGGGGCCATCATCCCGGATCTGTTCCTCCACCTGCATAGCGCCAAGTTTCTTGATTGCCCAACCGCCAAAAATAAAGCAGACCATCAGGGCGGTCAGGCTGGCGAGGATGGTCCTGAACGTTATGTACCTGAAGACATTCAGCCATGACAGGTCTGTATGAAATAGATAGATCAGTTTGTAAAGCATCTGTGGCGGGCCCTCTAATCCTTATCCCCTGATAGCCTAACCCGGATAAACCGGAAAAGTGACTAAAGTTAACTTTTTTTATTTCACGCCTTTGTCCCGCTAGCAGCGGGATTCGACGTTCATTTTGCGTCCTGTGTCACTTCCCCTCAGGCGGTGGCGGCAATCACCACATTCAGAAAATTTTCTAGTGCAAAAGGCTTGAAAAGACGACTCTCGACGCGCGGAAGTCCTTTGTCTGACAGCCTTTCATCCGTGGGATTGCCTGTCATGATAATAATCTTTTCGTCTCGGCCGGTCTTCTTCATCCGTTTCAACATTGCAACACCATCTAACCTGGGCATATTAATGTCGGTAACGACCAGGTCAAAATGGTCTTGCTCCAATTTGTCTAATGACTCCTGCCCATCGCTTGCCAAGCTCACCTCAAATCCTTTGTTCAGCAGGACCTCTGATAATAGAAACCTGATCCCGCTTTCATCATCCACCACCAATATCTTCTTTGCTCTTTCCATTTCAGAACTTGCTCCTATGATGATCAGTCAATCCTCATCTGCCCGTTTCTGGCAGGCAGTGCCACCCTGCAAATCTACTCCTTGATCAATGTCTCTATGTCCTGTCCTCCGCACTATGCGCTCTTCGCCGCAGCCCCTCAACCACCTTTTCGAGTCCCATTTTCCGTGAGCCCTTGAGAAAAATCAGATCTCCTTCTCTCATAATATCTGCTATCTCTTTCACCATTTCATCATGGGTCCCCATAACCTTTAAGCGATCAGCGGGTATGCCTGCAATCTGAGCGCTGTTGATCATTTCCCGGGCATGTTCTCCCATGGCAAAAAAAGAGCTGGCCCCTGCCTCTGCAACCCTTTGTCCGGCCTCCCTATGGGCATTGATCGTGGTATCACCCAACTCCATCATCTCACCCAGACCCACGATTAGCCTCCCTCCCCCACTCATTAAGGCAATGACAGCATCGAGAGCGGCGCCTAATGAAGAGGGATTGGAATTATATGTATCGTCAACAAGGATAATCCCATCAGCGATGGAGGCCACTTCAAACCGGCCCTTAATCCCCGAAAACATTCCCAGCCCCTTGCTAATATTTTCGGGGGGTTCATTGAGGCTAAAGCCTACTGCGGCCGCAGCCAACGCGTTTTGAAGATTATAGATGCCGGGAACCTTTATTTGTACCGGCCAGCAGCTGTCCCCATATATGAGATCGAAGCAGATTCCTTTTGGCCCTTCATTTTTGATATTGGTCGCCCTTACATCATTTCCTTGCCCGAGGCCAAAGGTCATTTTCTGTTTCTGAAATATTGATGCCCTCTTCATCAGACGCTCATCATCGCCATTCAGTATCATGAGGCCCTTTGACGAGATCTTCTTAATAAGCTCTGTCTTTGCCTTTGCCACCCCATTGAGGTCTGATAATCCTTCAATATGGGCCATGCCCACGTTGAGGATCACTCCCACATCAGGATCTGCTATTTCAGTCAGTCGGGAGATTTCTCCGGGCCGGTTCATCCCCATTTCCAGTACGGCCCTTTTATAATCCCCTTTGAGTTTCAGCAGAGTGAGAGGCAACCCGATAAGATTATTAAAATTTCCTTGATTCTTTAATGTCATATTGCCAATCTTAAGAATGGCGGCTACCATCTCCTTTGTGGTGGTCTTTCCTGAACTCCCTGTTATGGCCACCACCTTGAGGTCGTGTCGTCGACGCCACCATGCGGCCAAATCGCCAAGAGCCTCTAATGTGTCATCAACAGAGATAACAACAGTGTTTCGGGATGAGAGTGTATCGGAATTAACATCTTTAACTGCACATTGCAGCTTTACCCAGTCATTTTGAGCGACAATTGCCACTGCGCCTTGTTCTATAGCTTTGGGGACGAAGTAGTGACCGTCATAACGTTCCCCCCTCAACGCCCAAAACAGATCACCATGCCGTGTGGTTCTCGAATCCGTACTAATTCCGGCTAAAACTATTTCCTGATTGCCTGAAATCAGGCTCCCATTTATTGGGCTGAGGATCTCTTTGGCTCTTATTTTGCCCCAACCGGCCGGCATATTTACCCCTTAACCAGCAGCCCGAGCCGCCACCACTCGATCATCGAAAGCCTTTTTCTCTTTGCCAATGATCTGGTAGGTTTCGTGACCTTTACCCGCAATCAAGACCAGATCCCCGTTGTGTGCCATCTTAACCGCTCTTTGGATTGCGTTTTCACGATCCAGATCAAGAATATAATCCTTCAGGCCGGATTCAATCACGCCCTCCTCGATTTGAGCCGCGATTGCGCCGGGATCTTCGGTGCGGGGATTGTCCGAGGTAATAAAGACCATATCGCTCTCCAGACCTGCCACACGGCCCATTGATTTTCTTTTTCCTTTGTCTCTGTCACCTCCACATCCAAACACCGTAAGCACACGCCCTTCTGTCAATAAAACTACTCCACTTACTACTTTGTAATCGTCGCCGTGAGTATTCGCAGCATCTACAACAAGGGCTAATTGGCGTTTGTTCC
>DAOVUP010000032.1 GCA_030632525.1 Desulfobacteraceae bacterium
CATCCCTCCACTCCTCTACGGTCTGAACCTTTTTCTCCTTTACCCCCTTACATCCCGGGGCATCCAAGAGATAGAAGAACTCCTCCCGCGCTGTTCCGCTTCGACTAATGCCCGAGGATCTTCCCAGGGGAAAGAGGCGGCAGGCCGCAGGACGGTCATAATAAATCGTGCAGCCGTCATGATCTACAAAGGGGCATATCCCTTCCTCATCGCCCATCTTTACAGATAAAATAGGGAACCCGGAATTAGGGTCCAATCGATAAAGGGTATATCTTTCGAGGAAATCGTCTGAGTGAATACCCAAGGCCTTTCTTATCCTCAGAATATCGTAAGGAGTTATAGGGAGATGCTTGTTCCGGCAGCAACAGTTAAAACATGAAAGACGGCTGTGACATGAAAAGTTGAAGGTGTCAGTCAGGTTCAGCTGCTTTTCAGCCGGAGGTGGCGAATCCAAGAACATGGCATTTCCTTTCAAATTCCAGATGCCCCTAAGGTCCTTTCCAAACCGTCCTCTAGGGCGCGATCCGATGCATAGTGGATTCTCCCGCAACTTCTTTTCGTCCGAGATGTTCGAGGGCTTCTTTTCTTAGAAGAACCCGTTTATTTTGGGGCCAAAAATCAGGAAAGAAGAGGATCAAAAGGGTTTCGATGTCCGTTTTTATTAACAAATGCCGGTGTGTGTGTCAAACAGAGATGTTTCTGAGCTTGAAAACGGGACCGAGGTTGTATAGAATTTAATAAAGTGATGCTGGATACCCCACCTTGATGGGACGATCCTTGGCGTTTACAAGAACTCTATAAACTTTATGAAGTTGAACTATGAAGACGGATAAGCTTGAGAGTCTCGAAAAAAAATTAGGTTATACATTCAAGGACACTGAATTGTTCATTCAGTCATTTTGTCATTCCTCTTATGCGAATGAACAGATCAATTCAAGCACGGGGGATAACGAGCGGCTTGAGTTTTTGGGTGACGCTGTGCTTGATCTGGCGATCAGTCATATTCTGATGCTCCGTTTTAGGGATGCCACAGAGGGAGATCTGTCTAAGTTCAGGGCTACAGTGGTTGACGAGGCAGGTCTCTACGAGGTCGCTCTGAGATTGGGATTGGGCGAGTATCTGCTTTTGGGCAAAGGGGAGGAACAGAGTCGCGGCAGGGAAAAACCTTCCATCCTTGCAGATACAACAGAGGCGCTTATCGGGGCAATCTATTTGGATGCAGGGTTTGATATGGCAATGGAAATAATAAAGGGACTGTTTTCCTCTTTGTTAGATAGGGTGGGGACTCAGGAATTGGTCCATGATTTTAAGAGCCTGCTCCAGGAGTATAGCCAGCAGAGCTGTAAAACCCTGCCGAGATACCGGCTAATAAAGGAGACCGGCCCGGCCCATGACAGGTCCTTTCAGGTGGCCCTGAGCCTTAGTGGAGAGGTATTGGCAGAGGGGGAGGGAAGGAGTAAGAAAGAGGCTGAACAGAACGCGGCCCGCGAGGCCTTTTTCTATCTGAAAGAGGGGGGAATATAGGAATTTTGCAATACTGGAATGCTGGGTATCGGGTATTGGGTACTGGGTATTTGAAGCTTGTCAAGATCCCGTTTTTAAGCGGGGGAACTGGATACTTGGATTGATGATTTGATGGCTTGGCGTAGTGTTTAAATAATCTGTGGAAATCTGCGTAATCTGCGGATAGGATTGAGGAATTGAAACCCCTTATTATACCAATCTTTATTTCGCACAGTGGCTGTCCGCATCGATGCATCTTCTGTGATCAGGAAAAGATAACCTCTCAATCGGTCCGGCCTGTTGGGGGCGATGACGTAAGGGAGGTCCTGGAGAAGGCAATAGGTTCAAAGAAGTTTGATGTAAGACGAAACCCCGAAGTTGCCTTTTATGGCGGGACTTTTACCGGTCTTCCAAAAGAGAGGATGACGGGGCTTTTAGAAGCGGTCGCTCCTTATATCAGAAATCGGCTTATCAACTCCATAAGGGTTTCGACACGACCCGATTTTATCGACGAAGAACGTCTAAAAATATTGCAGGCCTTCCATGTCAGTACGGTTGAGCTGGGTGTGCAATCGTTGGATGAGGACGTCCTTTCGATGGCGCAAAGGGGACATACGGCGGGAGATGTTATAAGGGCGGTTCAGATGTTGAAGAGGAGGGGATTCAAGGTGGGTATCCAGTTAATGCCCGGCCTACCCGGTGATTCTGAAGAAACATTCCGAGCTACTATCGAAAAAACCATAGATTTAGACCCGGATATGGCTCGTCTTTATCCAGCCTTAGTCATTGAGGGAACAGGGCTTGCCCGGATGTACGCGGAGGGACATTATCGACCGTTGACGCTCGAAGAGGGGGTGGAGCTCTGCGCTAAGGGTGTTGCCCGCTTAGAGACAAATGGGATCCCGGTTATCAGAATAGGGCTCATGAGTTCTACATCGCTGCTTAAAGAGAGGCGGATTGTCTCAGGACCATGGCATCCTGCCTTTGGTTTTTTGGTTCGCTCCGCCATACATCAGAAGACGATTGAGCCTGATCTGCCGGCCCCCGGAACTGCAAAGGGGATAAGGATATTTGCTCCAGAGAGAAAGATCCCCTTGATCAGAGGATATAAGAACCGGGGTATCAGGATAATTGAAGAGAAAACAGGCGCAGAAGTCCTTGGAATAACGGTTGACGATAATCTCCCTGGAGGGAGGGTCAGGATCGAAAAGAGATGACTTTTTTGTCGGGTTATATAGCAATTATCGGCCCGCCCAATGTGGGTAAATCGACCCTTTTGAACCGGATTTTGGGGAAAAAGCTGGCCATTGTATCCCCGCGACCGCAGACGACCCGGAACCGCATCCTGGGGATATATAACGGGGATGATTTTCAAATGGTGTTTATGGACACACCCGGGATCCACAGGACCAGAACGGCCCTTCACAGGAGCATGGTGGCATCTGCGTTTGCGGCATTCAACGAGGTTGATATCATAATGGTCATGATTGAGACGGGCTCCGGGGATGATACTGAAATCTCGGATATTTTGAATAATCTCAGAGGAATTGAAAAACTGTGTTTTCTTCTCATCAATAAGATAGATAAGGGGTCAAAAGAGAAGCTTTTGCCCGTTATTGCGGATTATCGGAGAAGATACCCCTTTGATGCAATTATACCGATCTCCGCCCTCAAGGGAGACGGTGTAGATCTGCTCCTTGAAGAACTGAAATCAAGATTAGAACCCGGGCCTCAATTTTTTCCTGAAGAGATGGAGACTGACCAGACAGAGATTTTTTTGATATCAGAGGTTATTCGGGAGCAAATTTATTATCATATGAAGCAGGAATTGCCATATTCGTCTGCCGTGACCGTGGAAACAATAGATGATACTTCCAAGAAGGGACTTCTATCCATTTCTGCTCGTATCCACGTGGAGACAGATTCCCAGAAAGGTATTTTCATAGGCAAGGGTGGGAGAATGATCAAGGCCATAGGCCGATCAGCCCGATTAGGGTTAGAGAAAATTTTCGGAGTACGTGTTTACATTGACCTGATGGTAAGGGTGGAGAAGAATTGGAGTAAGGATGGGAGGGCCTTGAGGCGGTTGGGGTATTAGAGACTGTTGGAAAACGTCCCCTTTTCCCCAATCTCTGCGTCAGACTCAAATTCTAATCCTCGAAATATTCCACATATTCCTGTGGTTAAAATTTTCGCCTTCCTTGATCTTGAACAAAATTGAACGTTTTCCAACAGTCTCTTAGAGGCCTAAAAAAAACCAACCCCGCATTGCGAGGTTGGTTTTTTAGGAGGAAAGAGTAATTGAGTGACTCTGTGTGCCTTAGAGTTAATGCAAAAGGTTTGCCAAAAAAGACATATCCAGGCGTTTAATTTATAACTAACTGTTTTTAAAGGATGTTTTTTTAAAGTCGAACAATTGAAGCCGCTTGCTACTCCTTCCTAAGTACAATATTTTGTACCAAGAAATGGCCTGGAATTGACTGCTGGTCGTAACTGCTTTAAATTATGCCATAAATATGGGTACAAAACTTTTTACCATTAAACGATGATTTTGTACTTCTTCATCTTGTGCTGGATAAGGCTTTTTGTGATCCCCAAATTTTTTGCCGCATGCGCCTGGACATTATTAGCTTGGGCCAAGGCTCTTCTTACAAGCCTTTCCTCTATCTCCTCTAATGCCTTCTGCAGGGGTACATTGGGCGGGATAAATCTTTCCACGTCAAATTCGGTTTTTGCCCCGGTCAGTTGCTCCGGAAGAACATCAATTGTGATTATCTCCCCTGAATGGAGTACCAGGGCCCTCTCGATGACATTCTCCAGCTCTCTTACATTTCCGGGCCAGGGATAAGAGTAAAAGATCTTCCAGACCTCAGGGCTCAACTCTATTTTCTTTTCTATTCCGTTGTTTTGAAATTTTTCAAGAAAATGCCTCACAAGCAGCGGGATATCATCAATTCTTTCCTGCAATGAAGGCACGTCTATATGGATTACATTGAGGCGGTAGTAAAGATCTTCACGAAAAGTCCCGTTACTGACATCCTCCTTGATGTTTCTGTTTGAAGCAGAAAGGATCCGGACATCTGCCTTGATGGTTCTGGTACCTCCCACCCTCTCGAATTCCATCTCCTGCAGGACTCTCAAGAGCTTTACCTGAAGAGAGGGGGGCATCTCTCCAACCTCGTCCAAAAAAAGAGTTCCCTTATCGGCCAATTCAAATCGTCCCTTTTTCATGGCTACTGCCCCTGTAAATGCCCCTCTCTCATGCCCAAAGAGTTCACTCTCCAAGAGGGTTTCTGTCAACGCGCCGCAATTGATAGAAATAAACGGTCGGTCCTTCCTTGGGCCCTGGTAGTGGATGGCCTTGGCTACCAGTTCCTTGCCAGTCCCGGACGATCCGGTAATAAGCACGGATGCCTTTGATCGGGAGACCTTATCTATGAGGTCGTAGACCCTGAGCACCGATGTGCTTTTGCCAATTATATTGCCATATCTGTAGCGGTCTGAAAGTGCCTCTGTCAAAAGCTTGTTTTCTTTGATAAGTCGGTAATTCTCCAAGGCCTTTTTGATGGTTTGCTTAAGCTCTTCATTTTTAAAAGGTTTCTCAATATAATCATAGGCATGTTTTTTCATGGCTTCCACGGCCATTTCGATAGTCCCAAACGCGGTCATCATAATAACCGGAAGTTCCGGCTTCATTATCTTACACTGCTCCAAAAGCTCCATCCCACTCATTCCGGGCATTTTCATATCCGTAATAACCAAATCAAGGTCTGCTTCACGAACCGTGGCAAGCGCTGCCTTGGCGTCATTGGCAGTAACTATCTCATAGCCTTCCGCGCCTAAGAGGGCCTCAAGGATCACGAGATAGTTTTTTTCATCATCTACAATCAGGATTGTTTCCATGAGCCATACTCCAAAATCCGAAACCCCACCATCTAATTGGCGGGACAAAAACCAAAACTCTCACTCCTTGGGTAGCTTGATCATAACCCTTGTTCCAGGGCTTTCTCCTTCAGGAGGCTCTTCCAGGCCCCTCTCTATCCATATCTCTCCCTTATGGCCTTCAATAATTTTTTTTACGATCGAAAGGCCGAGCCCGCTCCCGGTGTCTTTGGTGCTGAAAAAGGGGTTAAAGATTTTCTTCAGGTTTTTTTCACTGATTCCGTTTCCGTTATCCGCAATGGCTACCAGATAATAACCGTCTTCTTCCTCCACATTGACCGTAATAGCTCCCCCGGTTTCCATTGATTGGAGGGCATTTACAAAGATGTTAAGGAAGGACCTGTACAGCAGTTGCGGGTCTGCAATTAGTTTCAAGGAGCGCCGGTTCAGATTATCATGAAGGGAAATGCCCTTTTTTTCAAGTTCAGGCTGCAGGAACAGGATATTCTTGTTGAGGATTTCATTGAGAAAGCAGTCCTGGAAGCTCGGTTCCTGGGGCCGGGCAAAGTCCAGGAACTCAGTGACAATGTTATTCAGCCTGCTTGATTCTTCTATAATGAGCCCGGTCAACTTTGTCTTTGATTCGTGGGAGTCGGGCATTGAACCCAAAAGTTCTGCGGTGCTCCTGATAATTCCCAAAGGATTTCTGATTTCATGGGAGACACCCGCAACCATTTCACCTAAGGCAGCCAGACGTTCGGCATGGTTCAATTGGGCCTCGAGCTCTCTTTGCTCTTTAGCCCGTTCATCTATGATCCTCTCTGCCTTTCGAACGATAAAGAGAAGGGCTATGAATATCATACCCATAATGAGGATGGAAATCCCGAATACGAGATACTGGAACTGGATAAGCGATTTATATTCCTCAGTAAGATCCTGAATTATTTCAAAGACACCAAGGACATATTTCTTATTTTCGACAAAAGGGCCTATACCCGTGAAAGGGATATAGGTCCTTAATTTTTTCTCGCTCCCCATCTTCTCTATTCCAAGACCCCAGAGATCAGTCCCCCCGGTGATAAGCCCTGAAGAATTTTCTCCCTGAACAGCCTTTTTGTACCCTAGGCTCTCTCTTATTTTTTTTCCTAAGAGACTGGGGTCCGTACTATAGGCAATCACTCCGTTGTTGATATCATAAATATTCACCAGGTCAATCTTGAAGCTATGGGTCGTGTTTCTAACGATACGATCCATCCATTCATACTGAACTTTCTCCCTTAGCCTGATTTTCCCGAATTGTCTGGTGACGGGAAGCACAAAATTTTGAAATACCTGATGATTCAGGTTTTCACCCAGGAATAATGCATAATTTTCGTAGCTTTTCATCAGGATATCTTTTGCTTTTTGGGAGATAACCATTGAAAATGGGAAACTAAATATCATCAAAACGATAAAGCTCGCATAGGCAAAAAACTTTACAAGCCGGAATTGCCTTTTATCCCTCTTTGTATGTTTTTGGTCAGATGTCATATTTCAGATTTGGAGTTTGAAGTTTATCCCGCGTGCCGCGGGACTCATTAATTTGTTAGTACCGGCTATTTGCATAGTTTCGAAAAAAGTGTAAACTACTCTAATGCCAAGATGAACGATATCCCACTATTATATTTTATTATTTAAAGTGGGGCTGAGTCAATAGGGTTAATTTTTCTGAACCTCTGAACCTCCAGCCTGTGCATAGACACACAAAAGGGTTGCAGTTAAATGAAAAACAAAGATTTGCATAACCTCCCATATATGCTTTACGCCGACAGCTATGGCCGGGTCTATGATCACTCCCATCTCAGGATGTTAGGCTTTTCGGGATCTGAACCTGTAATTATTGAAGAGGAAGACCTGATTCCGATGAAGGAATTCAGTAAGCTTTTCTACATTCCCGATTCCCCTCCGATAGGTCTTGATCCTGATACGGGGAAAGTGAGGGTTGTCACAGAAATAGAGGTTGATGGCGCCATATCTGCCTGTTTTGCCGTGGCCGCCTTTCTTGAACCGGGATTCGTGCGGGGTCACCTCCCGGCAGCGGATTATACCGGGAAATCCTTTATTCTCCCCTCCTGGGCCTATGGGGCGGTGGGGTTCAGGGATGAGAGGTACTGGGCTTCAGGATTCCGTATTGAATACAACCATCGGTGGGATCCCGAATATTACGACGACAGAGAGCTGATCCCTGCTATTTTGGAATTTGAGAAAGAACAGCCGAAAGGCCCTCTTGTTGAACACCTGATCAATTGTGCAACAGAAAACCATTGTTTTGCAGCAAAAAATCTCTTTCTCAAAAGATGGGAAGCCCCTTTGCCGGTTAGTCAAAGATGCAACGCTGCCTGCCTTGGGTGTCTCTCTCTTCAACCTGATCCTTCTTTTGAGGCCTCCCACGAAAGGATTTCCTTCACCCCTTCAAAGGAAGAGATTGTTCTATTGGCGGTCGAACACTTAAAAGGCGCGCCGGAGCCGATTTTGAGTTTCGGTCAGGGTTGTGAGGGAGAGCCACTCACAGAGTACAGGCTGATTTCTGATAGCATAAAAGAGATCAGGAGACAGACAGACCGGGGGATTATAAATCTCAATACTAATGGAAGCTGGCCCGAACGAGTGCGCGAGGTCGCACAGAGCGGTCTGGATTCTATCCGGATCAGCATCAATAGTGCGCGGCCAGAGCTTTACCATGCCTATTACCGCCCCAGGAAATACGATTTTAATGATGTGGTGGAATCCATCGCCCTGGCTGAGCGGTTGGGGGTATATACCATGATAAATTACCTGGTATTTCCCGGGATCACGGACCAGAAGGAAGAGCTCGACGCACTGTGTGATCTTATTAAAAACACAGGTGTTAACTTCTTACACCTTAAGAACCTCTGCATCGACCCGGCCCTATATTTAGAAAAGATGCCTGGGCCTAATGGGACGGGTATGGGGATGAGGCGGATGGTCGAGCTTTTGAGAAAGGAATTCACAGACTTGGAGCTTGGCTATTTCAACCAGCCGCGAAGGAGGGGGTAGTTTTAACAATCAATACCGAAAAATCAAACCAATAAAATTGAAAATAGCCAAAAAAGGGAGGAAAAGGTAGTTTTTGAGAGTTTGTAATTGTGGAATAATTTATCCACAAAAAGCTGTATCAGCTTAACTATATGAATTAACAGCTTGTTTTTTGTGCCTAAAATCCTCCCTTTTATCGCCCCCTTACAACCGTCACCACCATTTTACCTGTAAACGAAGCTGGTTAGCCTTTGTTGAAAAATAAATCCCATGTAAGTGTTCATTCCCCTCAACGGCCTTTGACAGGCCTTTCAGCTTTCGTGTAAAAACTTCACGTACTGTTTTCACTCTCACACCCTGAGACTTTTGAAAAGTGCTCAATTTCGTTCAAGATCAAGGCGCGTGAGGATTTTAACCACAGGAATATATGAAATATTTCGAGGATTAAAATCTGAACGCAACGAAGAGATTGTGCGAAAGGGGGTGTTTTTCAAAGGTCTCACCTTTTATCCTTTTCCTACCGTCAGGAGTACATAATGAGCGCCCTCTGGGATGAAATCAAGAATAAGATAAAACCTGCCCTTCCAAAAAACAGCTATTCCCTCTGGATAGACCCAATCTCATGCTTAGAG